>JAJZCU010000037.1:2694-10193 GCA_021828935.1 Planctomycetota bacterium
ATGCGCTGGGTCATATCCAGCGTTGATCCATTTGGCACATGGCAATAGGCCCATGCGGTGTGCCGCCCCGCGGGAGCGCGGCTGGCATCAAACACGGTCGGCTGGACCAGCAGCACGAATGGCTTTTCCGCGTGCTCGTGACGCCAGCTCGCAGCTTCTGCGGCCGCAATTTCTTCCAACGTGCCGCCAACATGCAGCGTGCCCGCGCGCCGGCACACTTCGGCCCGCCAGGGAATCGGTTCCCGCAGGGCCCAATCCAGCTTGAACACGCCCGGACCGTAGGCAAATCGGCGAAGAGTGCGGGTATAGCGCGGCGTAAGACGGTGGCCGGCGACTGCCAGAAACTGCCGCGGGGTGATATCCCAAAGCGTGGCGCGGGCGGGCGGGAGGTCGTCCATATTCTTTACTTCCGTGTTCAACCGGATCTCACCGCCAAGGCTCTGGAGGTAAGCCGCCAGTGCGTCGGCAAGTTTTTGGGAACCGCCACGGGCCACCGGCCAGCCGCCTGCGTGGGCGCTGCCAATTAATAGCAGGCCGAACGCGGCGGTTCCTATTTGATGCAAGGGCAGCATTGAATGGGCGGCGGCGCCCGCGAACAGCGCCCGTGCGTGCGGGCCGCGAAAATGCCGATCCGCCAACGCACACGCGGACTGCATACCGGCCAGCCCGAAGCGGGCCAGAACCAGCGGATGCGTCGGCACGCGGATTGGGCCCAAGACCATGGGAATCAGGCGGGGCCAGTCGGTGAAAATGCCCTGCATGAGCCGACGGTAGCTTTCGCCATCGCCGCCCAACGCCGCGGCGGTGGCGTCAATGGATCGTTCACACACGGCGGCAGCGCCATCGTCCAATGGATGGGCGAAGGGAGTGGCCGGACAAACCAACCGCAAGCCATTTTCTAATAACGGCAGCGGCTGGAAAAAGGGTGAACTGCCGGCCATGGCCTGCACGGTGGAGCAAACATCATGCGTGAACCCCGGCAGCGTCAGCGCGGCGGAGCGCGCCGAGCCGCCAACGGTGGCGTTGCGTTCCAGCACCAAAACGGACTTGCCAGCCCGGGCCAGCGTGATGGCGGCGGCCAGGCCATTGGGGCCGGAACCAATGATGATGGCATCGTGTGGTGGCAAGGGCGCCTCGAATTCGGTTGTTTGGGGGGGTGGGCTTCCAGCCCGGCGTAGCCATTTCTACGCCAAGATTTAATGCCAAATGGCAGGCGTGCGATCCGGCGGCCAGCATGGCCACCCCCTTCTCCCCACGCCAAGATACGGCCGCCGCAGTGATTGAAGATCACGACACGCCGGACCTCCCGTAACTTCCGCATGAACGGGCCGTTGCAGCGTGATGGCGTTGCCCGCCCGGCGCAAATTGCTAAAAAACTCACTCATCCGCCGGCGGCAAACTGTTAAGGAAATATCTCGTCGCCGAGTTGCGGCAGGTATGGGGGCGCGGCGCGGTCTCCGATCACGAAGTGATCCAATGCGTGAAATAGATACCCCGGCAGCATGGTCGGCCAAGGGCCAGGGCCGTCGCATCCCCAGTTATAGCGCGTGTTGAGCCTGCCCCAGTTGCTTAGGGGTATAGCAGGATACGCCTTAATCAGGCAATCAAGCGGCACCGTCGGAAGGCGATGCTCGTCTGTCACCACAAAATCGATGCCCGCATCTCGATACGCTTCAATCGCGAAGCCAACGCAGCTAAAGCGAAAGTACTTCGTAGTGCCGTCGGCCGCCAGCTCGGGCCGGGCGCGGGGCCTTACCACGTAACTGGCATACGCCGGGGTTGCCATCGTATGGGCGCGATGTTCGTTGATGTGCTCATCAATGAATACGCCTATCTGTTTTGCCTCATCCGCCGTTAAGCCGACCGTTCCAACGGCGTCGGCAGCCATGTTCCCGCCGACTGAAAGTGGCGGACCCATGTGTGCAACGGTGACCCGTTCGCCCCGGCTCACGGCGTTCGTTCCCGGTTCCGCCAATCCCGCGTGACATGGAAAGTTCACGACGGAGCGTGAGTCGCTCCCGACCAGGTCGTATTGCGCCAGCGCGACGCTGCCGCTCCCTATGCGCTGGGCTGGCATAATTTCTCCACCGGATCGGCCTTCAGTTGGTTAATAAAATTCGCGACGTCAGCAATGGCATCCTCTGGCACGTCGCGCCGTCGCCAGGCCGTGACTACTTTCTCCAAACGACGGCGCAATTGCCCGCGGAACCAGGAGAAATGGGACGCATGTAGCCGCGGAAGAATGTCGTTTATTGAATCGCTTCGCATTGTTACCATCGCCTGTATGGCGAGCATGGCCGCGGCCGCAAACTGCCCGCGGCGCAAAACGTGCTCGTCCAGATAGGCGGCAGCCCGCGCGGCAAGTTCCTTGGCTAATTGCGGCTCAGAATTGCGCACGGCGGGCGGGTTTGCGCTGAACTTACGGAAAACCATTTTTGCGGTTTCCAGTTCTATTTCCAGGGGCACGCCAACGCGACCCTCGGTTATAAGAATTTCTGTGACGCTCCCGATTTTGTCGACGTCGAGCGCCGCGATGTATTGCCGAATCGCTGAGCCAGCGGCAATGAGAACCGCCGGATCATTGCTGTCGCGATGAACCCGAATGTACTGCCAAAGCAGCGGACCAAGCGCAGCATGCTGCGGCTGATCAAGATTCGCCAGTTCAAGGTCACAGATCAGCGCCACTGGCGCTGCATCGCGCGGTTTGTCGAATTCGCTGATTAAGTTTTTCGATTTTTCGGGCATCGTGTACCGAACAAGTTCGCCAAGGCGAGGTTAAACAAACACGGGCCGTTTTGCAATGCTTTCACCGTTGTTTCCTTCATTCCCCGGATTTAAATAAAGCTCGTGGCCTGCCGCCGGGGCGAGCAACGCGAATTAAAAAAGTTTTTGGCGACGGCTTGGCGTGCTTGACTTTGCTGGCGGGCGTGGTAATATCTGTCCTATGCGGCTTCCGTTAGCCGCGTTGGGTGAACGTGTTTTGGGACGTTTATGGGAACTTCGGGGATAATTCGCTGTTGCCGTTTGGGCCGTAAGGCGCTGCGTATTTGCTGTGCTGCGGCACACACACACACTCTCTCTCTCTCTCTCTCTCTCTCTCTCTCTCTCTAACATTTTGCGCGGCAAGCGCTTCTGCCAACGCGGGATTCGTGGTGCCTCTGGCTTACGGGGGCGCGGCATGAGGTTCCGGTTCGCGCCTCGGCTTTTATTAGCTTTTACAGCCGCCTCAGCGCTGCTCGGATCTATTGGCATTGTCCCCGCAATGGCCGCTCCGCGCGGGCGCGGGCATCTTCGATCCGGTGCAAAGACCGTCAAGAAACCCGCCATTGGCGCCAGCGAGCAGAAGCTTCTCTGCCCGGCGCGCTTCATCACCGCCTTATTAACCGGACCACGCGGCGGCATTTGGGTGGCCGGTGAAGATACCGGTATCTATCACCAAAAAGCTGGCCAAAGACAGTGGAAGCATTTCCACAAGTCCAATTCCTCTGGGTTGGTAAGCAACTCCATTTACAGTTTATGTATTGACCGCAAGGGCCGTCTGTGGGCGGGAACGTCGCGCCACGGCGTGTGCGTGTACAACGGCAAGAAGTGGAAGCATTACGGCATCGTCAACGGCCCCTTGGGCAGCCACGTTGTGGCCATTGCCAATGATCCGCGCAATAATTCCGTGTGGATGTGTACCGAGGCCGGCGTCAGCATTTACCGCACGGGCCACGGTCGTTGGCGCTACATTACCCGCATGAACGGCCTGCCGCCGAACCCGGATTGCGTGGCATTTAATAAACGTGGAACCGCCTTCGTCGGCACATTATGCAACGGCCTGGCAATCTCGCGGTATCCCTACAAGCGCTGGCGCATAGTCCGCGGCCCGTGGCACATGCCCATGCGCGCCACTGGCTACGGCTTGCCCAGCAATCTTATTAACGCGGTACTGGTGGGCCGGTACGGCACCGTGTACGTGGGCACTGACCTTGGCCTGGCGATCAGCCGCAACGGTGGCGAGTCTTTCCGCTATGAGCGCGGGCAGGATTATGCGGCCAAAGTCCAGGGGCTGTGGCATCCCCCGCAGGATTTCGCGCCGCCGCCAAGGCGCGTACTCGATCGCCTCTTGCCCGGCGACCACATCACCTGCCTGGCGCAAGGCGCGCGGGGCAATCTGTGGCTGGGCACATGGCGCAACGGCTACGCGCGGCTGAACCCCCGCACGGGCGCGATTATTAAGAGCCAATCAATTCCGGCCCTGTCAAAATTGGACGGTTACATTGCCAAGCTCGCACCGCGGGCCGACGGTTCATTGTTAATTGGCCGGTACGGCAGCGGCGTGTCACAGCTCAAGCAGTCGGCGCCAAACACGTCGCGCCGCGACAGTCACATGTCACGCCGCCGCCGCCGCACCCGCACGGCCGGCATCGCGCGGCCATTAATAGGCAATCCCCTGCCGCAGGCAGCGGCGCCACCAAGCGGCGTGGCCCTCACGTCCATGGACAGTGCCTTGGAAAAGGGAACCAAGCAAGCGGCGCACATCCGCTTCCCCTACGCCTGCTTCCTTCGCAACGACTGGCGCACCCAAGGCGATTGGACCGCACGCTATGGCCGGGAATACGGCATACTTTGCTCGGCCCATTTTGATCTGAGCTTTCATGTGGTCTCCGGTGATTACGCGGAAAATGTGGATGGCGTCTGTGGGCCGCACCACCGCCTGCCCTTCGAGAGCATGCGGGAATGGGAAACGTCAGCCGATACGGATAATCCCAAGTCGCTGTACGTCCCGGAGCTTGGCTACCGCAGGCAGACCAATTGGGACGACCACGGGGAAACCTATCCGACAACATTTCAGGGGCCTGACCTGTGGATGCGCGTGCGGCTCTCCAAGCCGGGCCTGTACCGGCTAAGCCTGTATTTCTTTAACAAAGACGGCCACACTTTATATGATCGGCCGCGGGACTGGCTGGTCGAGGTTTATCCCGTGCAGAGCGGATACCGCAAGGCCTTGACGCGGCCGTTGCTGGCCACGATGGCGTTTCAGACCAATCGCGTGGCGCAGAATTGGTGCCGCCGCGCCATGGCCGCGCCGCCGCTGGCGGCGGCCCGCGCAGTGAACATCTGGAACCCAGTCTACACGCGCTTTGCCATCGCGGGTCCGGGCCAATACATGGTGCGGATCGTGCGCGGGTCCAGCGTTAATGCGGAGCTCTGTGGCATATTCATCGACCGCGCGGACGTCCCGCGCACCATATTTGATAATAAGGCGATGACCTGCCTCTGGGGCGTGAATTATTGCGCGCCCAATGTTCCGAATACTCCCGGCGGCGTGATTCCGCGCGGCCATTTCATTACGTCAGCGTGGCAACATGCAAAACACGCCTTTGGCCGGTCCGGTCTCGCGGCCCGCGCCACCGCACGGCTATTGGCCTACCGCGACGCTGTGGCGCATCACGCGTCACCGGCGCTCCTGGCCCGCTGGCGCTGGCGGCTGGACATTTGGAAGCCCCAGGACCGCAGCGAGTTCAATCACATGATGAACAAGGCCTTCTGGGCCATGCTCAAACAGTGGAAGGGCCTGAAAGCCTTCATGACAAAAGACCACGAATTGCAATCAAATTCAGGGGAACTGGGACATGGATAAAGATTTGCAGAAGATGCTGAAATTAGAGATTTCGAGGCGCGGGGCCAGATTCGGCGCCATTGCAAAGTGGCTTGCCGCCGTGGCGGGGCTAAGTCTGTTGCTGGTGGCCGCTGGCGTAGCCTTGGCGGCCCCAAGCTATGCGGGGCACATCACGGTATCCGCCGGAATGGGATCCTTTTCGCCGAATCCAGTGGAGGTAAATTCGACTGCGACATCCACGCTTAAGGCCGGCTACACACCGCCGCCCGGCGTGCCCGAAGACGACTTGCCCTCAGCCTATACCTGGACGGCCTCGGTTTTGTACAAGGCCACACTAAACGCCAAAGCTTACGGGACGCCCCCGGCGAACAGCTATACTGATTCCATCGCGCCGAAGCAGCCCGCGAACACGGGCCAGGCGACGTTGTCGTTCACGCCGACCATCGCGGGCTATTGGGAAATCTCCTCAAGCTGCGCCGTGACCGCCACGGACACCAAAACGAACAAGTACTGGACGGGCACTGGCGCGGCTGGCCCGGACGATCTCACCAGCTACATTTTGCATATTAATTACGGCGGCGGTATCGTTGATAACAAAACGCAGGATGTGTCCGTGGGCGAACAGATCCCGCTGATGGCGACGTACGGGCCAGCCGACATGACGCTGCAGTGGAAGATAAAGGGGCCGATCATCGCGAATTACGAGGCAAACGATTTAATCGGCAAGATCGACCCCGTGACCGCCGCAGACCTGACGAAGGCCAGCCTGACCTATTATTGGATTGACACCGACAGCGGGCAGACGGAAAACGAGCAGGTTACTTTAACCGGTACGCTCGCGCAGCCGAAGGCGGCACCTTCGGTAAATACCACATTCAACGTGTTCAGGCCGGTGCCGACGTTCACAACAAAATATCTTGGGCCGATCAAGCTGATCGACCCAACAGTTTACGACGGCGACCTTCCCGGCACGGTCAACGGCCCAGGAATCGAATTTGACTACAGCGTTGCTGGCTCGGGGTTTGGCACCACCGACAACCTGCATACCGTGCAGATCGCGTCGCCAAGTGCCACGACGAAGCAGTACAACGTAACGACGCAGAAGACCACGGTCTTCCAATTCAGCCTTCCGTCGACCGCCCACCCAGGGCCGCTGCTCGACACAACTTTTCCGTATGGCCGCGACTTGCGCGCGGGGGAGACGGACGATTCCCCCTATTACCGTGTGGACCCGCCGCCCCCGGGGTCGGGATTTGGCCCCGGGACGTGGCGCACCGTCAGCGTTTACGTTATGGAAGCTTTTACCCATTACCTGCTGTTCAAGCCGAACCTCCCGAGTGCAACCTATGCGCCGCTGTCGTACGTGCAGTGGGCGTGGGACGCGGAGGTGTACAACGGGGCCACCGGTTCTTCCGGGTTTACGCTCACGAGCAGCGCTCAGGCCCCCGTGGAGCCCCCGGCCGGCCAAGGCCAATCCGCTCTTCCGACGTGGAACGGGAACGCTGCGGATTACTGGCCGAACCCCCAGTGGTCTGTAGTACCGTAGCGTGCGCGGCCGTTCCGGCCTTGCGCGGAGTTGACTTTCAAGGACACCGCAGATGATCAAAGGAAAAAAGGAACGGGCAGATATTTCGTGGCGCGCCGGGGGCCGAACGGCCTTGGCCCTCTTGGGCTTCCTCGCCCGCGCCCCGCTAGCGGCGGGGCGGGTGGCTGGGCCGGGCGCGGCTCCTAACAGGCGGCTGTCCAGGCCCGCGCCCGTGGCAGAATTGCCTCTCCGCGGCGGCAAGCCCGACAGCAAGAGGGCTGGCCCTGCGCGTCGCGATCGCCAACCGCGGGCCGCGCCCTGCCATCATGACGCAGGGCGGCTCGCTGGGCTGGAGGCTGCTAGTTTATG
>JAJZCU010000038.1 GCA_021828935.1 Planctomycetota bacterium
GAAGCACGCCCACCCCCCCCCGGCTTCCATTGGCTCTGTGCGGTAACCTGCACATCGGCCTGCGCCTTGAGCAAAGCCAGACCTTCTTCAGCGATTTTGTCAGCAACGAGGATGTTGAACATGATTTCTCCGGCCATAAATAAGCGGTTTCAACGCACGGTTGTAAGAAAAACAGTATAGGGCAAACCGCTTTGGCGCGAAAGACGATGCGCGAATGGCCCGGGTGGCCGTTGATGCCGGAAAAGTTTGTTGATTTGATAGCGATGGAAGGGGGCGCTGCGACCACTGTTTTTTTTGCAATTTTCAGCGGTGTTGCATACCATGCAGCAATGCGTACTTTAACTGCAAAAATACCGTCCGCGTTGGCGGATCACGTTGCCGCGGAAGCGCGAAGCTGCGGGATTTCAGAATCGGCCGTCCTGCGGCGCGTCCTTACCGATCGTTACGCCAAAAGAAAACCGTCCAAGCGACCCAAAACCGTGGGACAGGCGGTGAAGGAAATCATTGGGTCCATCCACGGCGGTCCGAAAAATTTGGCGACCAACCCGAAATATTTTGAAGGCTTTGGAAAATAACCTTTGGTCATCGTGGACACAGGCGCAAAGCCGTCCTCGACGCCGACTCAAGCCTCACCGTGAATGGCTTATCGTTACCCGAATTTTGCAGGGCGATACCTCCCAGGAAGCAACATCAGTTTATTCCAGCGACGCCAATAAATCGGAGCCGCATTTCCGTTTTGGCCGTGGCGACCAGGGGAACCGCGGATGACGCGGATGAACGCGGATACAACGACATGAAAATTAGTTTTTTTGGCCCGTTGCCCATGGTTCCGTTGGCCAAGGTTCGGCTATCGGCCCGTCTCCCCATCCGCGTAATCTAGGGGCGCCCTATGGGCCATCGGCGGTTAATCATATTGGAGCCGCGCTGCAACTGGCGGTGACGGCCAAGAGAATCGCGGTTGAATAATTATAGTCGCGTTCGGACGAACTCCATCATCTATACTGCGCGCGGCGCCCTCTGACACATTTATTTCCCCGGAAGCATGGCGGCGCACGGGCGAAAGAAAAAAACGCTGAGGCGCTGAGGTCGCTGAGAACGGACGGAGGCGGGGGGGGGGTGGGCGTGCTTCAATTATGGAGGGTGGGCTTCCAACCCGTCGCAGCTATGGTTATGGCAAAAGCTTTGCGCACAATGCACTGCGGGCGCACGATTTGGCGGCCAAGATGGCCCCCTCTTTTTTTAACCCAAGCCCCTCAAAAAATACCTATTCCCTTACCTCCCCGTCGTCTCAGCGCTCTCCGCGCCTCAGCGTTTTATTTTTACAATCTTCCATGCCGGCGGCCAGCATCCACGAACTCTGCGCCGCCGCTGACGGAAAACATTCCGCGGAAATCCAAGGGCGGGGCCAAAAGGCAGCGCCCATAAAATTGTGTCATTGCTGCCGGCGCGCAGTGTATTTCCTAAATTCGATGCCAATAACAGGCAGCCAAGCCCGCGTTTACTGGGGAAAGCTCAAGAAGATGTGGGGAACGACAAGCCATGAATGGCTGGGGCTGGTGCGCGATTTTGCTAATAATTTCCCATGACTCAATGCATGCTACCGCCGCAGCCGCAGTACCGGGTGCTTGCTCATGGGAACCCGCACGATGCTTCGCCTGACCTTGTGGTCGAAATTGACTGCGGCGCGATAACTTTGTCCCGCGGAAAGGATAAGCATCGCCTGGCCATTGACTGGCAAGTCCGCGATCAGCCGCCCGTGTTGCCGAAGCACCAATTGCCCGGCCGCCGGTTCTCCTTTTTTGTTAACCAGCAGCACCTTCACATCCCGCCGATGCACGTAGGCGTCGGTGACATCTTCAGCATTGACGCTGTGATCGTGCAAATTCCAAACCAGCGGAAACCACAGCTTGCTTTTTTTAAAACTGGCCGCGTAAATGCGATGCAAATAAAAGCCCTGATACCTTACTTTTCTGGCCCCGTACGCCAGCGCGGCGTTCGGCAGAAACCAGGTATGATCCAAGGGCGACACCTCCGACGCCCCCAGCACATGCCACTGACCATCCCAGATTTCCACCCACATGTGATTGCCGGCATTGTTGCCGTTTTTATCGCCCCGCCGCACCGCCCACAGCGGCGTGCCAACCATCCGCGCCGGCACGCCGACGCTGCGGCATGCATCAATTAAAAATACCGACAAGCCCGTGCATGACGCGTAGTGGGCGGCGATGCTTTCGCGCGGACTTTGGTTGGGCTTGGGACGCTTGTCCGCGGAATACTGCACATGCATCATCTTGAAAATATCTTTGTTTAATATCAGCGCCGCCTCACTGGGCGTTTTGCATTGGGCCACCAGCGGGCTGAACAATTTTGAAAATTGTCGCCGCCACGGGTCGCGGGCTTCATCCACATTGGCATAGGGCAGCAGATAATTGAGAAAAATATCTTCCGGCATCTGTTGGCCCCACGGCGCCTTGCGCCGCGCGGCATAGGCCAGCGATACGTCCTGCAAAACGAAATGTTTGTGCAGGGTCCGCAAATCTTTGGTGGGCATGTTGGCCAGCAGGTAGGCCAGGCCTTTGCGCTGGGCGGCCGGCGCCTGCAAAATCGCCGCGACCCAGGTCGGCGCATTCTTGCCGGCGTGCGATAATGCGGCCTTCACGCCCGGGCGCAGGGTCTCTGGGACAAGTTTCAACGCGCCATGGCGTGACGGAACCTTTTTCGACGGCGCGGCGGTGGTCACATTGGCACCCAAGAAGATGAGAACGGCAAACGCCACAACGGGAAAACAGGTTGATCGAAAGGACACTATTTTTATCATGATAAAGCTCTCGACAAGCGCAGCGCCGCGGTAAATGCATCCGCAAAAACGGCCAAACCCCTGACGGGCCGCCGCCAGAGGCTTGTTGTATTGCGGGCGAGAGGAGTCGAACCTCCAAGTCCTTTCGAACACTAGAACCTGAATCTAGCGCGTCTGCCAATTCCGCCACGCCCGCGGGCAAAAAGAAATTATACGGCGTGGCGCGGCAAAATCCAGCGGTTGGAAAAAAGCGGGCAATTGCGCCACGCGGGGCCGGTATGAATTGCGGCAACGGGTCAGCAAACGCAATGCAAGCCCCGACACCGAGGACGACGGATCCACAGATTACGCGGATTTTCACAGATTTAATGACGACGGGTCCGCAGATCGCCCGAAGGGCACCCGGAGATTTTCACGGCGACGGGTTGACGATGGAACGGTAGAATAGCGGACTTGGCGCCAATCAAAGCGTAGCCGCAACAAAAGACGACGAACGGGTCGACAGGTCACGCGCTATGGGTCGGCGACCTGCCCGCGGCAGCCGGAGCATGCCAGCGAGGTATGCGTTGATGGCATGCGTTGCTACAATTTCTTCGACTGGCGACTCACAAAGGCAATGTTTAGATGGTTCGTAACGGAAAAGCCAAAGTGTACCTTGAGACGACCATTCCAAGTTACCTCGCTGCCCGTCCCAGCCGCGACCTGATTACAGCCGGGCACCAACAGCTCACGCATCTCTGGTGGAACCGGTGGCGGTACGAGTTCGATTTTTTCGTTTCGCCACTGGTATGGGCTGAGGCACAGCGGGGCGACGGTGACGCTGCGAAACGGCGGTCGGCCATCTTGGCGGAGGTTCCATCTCTTCCGGTGACGGCGAATGCCGAGGGCCTTGCCGAGCTGCTGGTCTCGCAGGGCGGCATTCCGCATTGGTCCGCCGCCGACGCCGGCCATATCGCCCTGGCGGCGGCCCACGCCCTCGACTTTTTGGTAACTTGGAATTTTCGCACATCAACAACGCGACCACGGCTGCCCTTATACGGCAGATATGCCAAGACGCCGGCTATCGCTGCCCCGTCATATGCACACCAGAAGAATTAATGGAAGGCTGAATTATGGTAAATGATCCGATCGTAAAAGAGGTTCGGGCCGCGCGGCGGGAGATTTTTAAAGGGTGCAACTCAAATATTAAGGATTTGTTTGCATATCTGCGCGTCCTTGAGAAGGCTCCGGACGCACCGCTGCCGGCCGCCGGTGAGGCCGGCCCAACGCCGTCCCGCGGGAGGCGCCCGGCCCGGCCGCGCCGAGCCGTCAAGAAAAACAATTCTTAGGCGCAAGACGGCAGGCCGTCGCGCGGGCGCATGTGCCGCACGCCGCGCCGCCCGGGGTTCGCCCTGCGCTCGCGGCCGATCCGCGAATTTGGGAACCAGTGCCGCCGCGCGCCGTGCGCGTAACCCAATTTTTTAGTCATATTTCAATATGTGAACGCAACCACCGGCAAGCCGGCGGCTATATAGCCCCGGCCTGCGCCTGCGACCGCTCCGCGAGTTTGGGAACCGGTCCCGCTGCCACCCCGTGCTGAAACACGGGGCTAATATCGCGGCGCCCCATCACGCCGGGGACTTTCCCGTTCGACATGCGCATCGGCGATCCACTTCTCCGCGGTCGCCTCGTCCAGGTTCATGGTTTTTTGCAGGAGGTCAAAAGCGGCAAGCTGAGGCATCGCGCCGCCATCAGATTTTTCGAGCAATATAATTATCTCAACGCGTGAACCTGGCGCCAGCTCTGGCGAGCGCACGTTCACCGAACCTTCGGCGGAGACGGTGGCGATCTGTCGAATTGCCAAAACCATGGCAGACCCTTTTAACCGCAGTGTAAACCAGCCGCACGGCGGCACACGATTAATTTGGCAGCACCTTGAGGGCCACCACGCGGGGCAGTTCGAAGTTGCCGGCGCCCTGGTTGCCGTTGCAGTATGAGCGATCAATGATGGCCACGAAGCGTCGCTTGCCCACGCGGATGTTGTAGGCGGGCGGCGCTGTGGTTCCCGCCGTTGTAGGCGGCAGGCCCGTGGGGTCGTCGGTAACGTTCGGGTTCGACGCGCTGGTGGTTGGATACCAGTCGTAGCGGTTATCATGGGGCGCATAGGGATTCTGTTCCAAGGCCTCAATGTATCCATAAACAACAAACGTGTCGCTGCGCACGGTGGCGAAGTTGTAAATCGCCGCCCACTCCTGGTCGCGCATGTCCAACGTCAACGGCACTTGCTTGGGCGTGCTGCCGTAGATGAACGCGGTGAGCAACTGACCCATATTTTGAATGGCCAGTTGCGGGAGCGTTGGCTTGATAAAGCTGGCCGTGGCGGCGCCATTGGCGTCGCTGTACGCGAAGGTGGTGCGACCACGAAGGGCGACGGTATCGGCGACCATTTGCCGGCGTGGAATTGCCGCATTCGTCATGTTGGAATATAGGTCCGCCAGCACATCCGGCGAAGCGGTATTGACATTAATGCGGCCCGGAATGCGCAACTTGTTCAGGCTGGTGGGGCTGCCGTCCACAGTAACGCTGGGATCATTGTAGCGATCGACAAATGTTATTAAACCAAGCAGCGCCTGGGCCCGCGGATCAACGGCCTGCAAAATGGAAACATTGCTTGCCGACGGAGCATCGGCGAAGTCGAAGCGGGCGTTCGCCTCATACTGCAAATGGATATTGCCGTCCGGCGTGCCCAGCGCGCCATCGGGCGCGGTGTTGGGCAGCCCAAGCGTCGCCTCGGTGATCATCTGCACCGGAACATAATCCGGACTTTTGTCCGCATTGCCAACTGGGTTCAACGCGCAGATCGCGCCCAGGCGCGTGATGTGATTGAAGTCACCGATGTTCACCAGGGCCTGCCCGGGCACAGGCATTGGCGAAGCCGCCATAAAAGGGTTGCCGAATTGCTGCACAAAACGGTCATACATCGGAATGGCTTGCGGCACGGCGCCAACTGGCGCAGCCGGCACGCCGGAAGATGGTACTGGCGTTAACATGGATCCGGCCATTTCCTGGTCGGTGGCGACCGCTTCCCACCATTGGTTGGTTGTATCCGTAGTTCTGGCGACGGAAAGCGCCACATATGCGTTGGGCTTGTAGCCCGCCTGCGCCTGCACAAAACCGCTGTTGACCTTGCCGTTAGAAAACGCGTACAGGAACGCATCCACGGGCAGGTCGTTTGATCCAGAATTTACGCGCGGCGTGAAGGGCCGCGTGAGCACCACGTACTGCGGCGGCTGGTTGGTGGAATTCGGCCCGGCAAGGGGCATGACCACGCCGGTCGGGCCGCCGCCATTGACGACAACCAATGAGGCCGTGCCACTGGGCGGGGTTAATCCCGTGCCGCCGGACTGCATCACCAAAAGATAACCGTTGGCCGGGATGCTCGTGCCCGACGGCAGCGGGTATTCATCTTCACCGTTAGGGCCGCCGCCAGCGGGGTACGTGCCGCTGCCGCCGTCAAAGAATTTTAATTTCCAACCGCTTAAATCCAACGCTTCGGGGAACGGATTGTACAGTTCCACCGCCCAATCCTGAACCTTCACATAGGGCGTGGCCCCTTTGGTGGTTGGCACGACCTTTTCGACGGACGCTTCCACTGCGACAATAAACGGCTGGGCCGCGAATCCGGAATAAATTACGTCCTTGGAGTTTTGAACCGTGGGCGCAAAGGGCAGCGACACAGGTCCGGCCCGCCCCAGCGGCGGCAGGATGTATGCTGACCCGGCGGTGTCCAGGGTTCGCAGATCGTTGGCGCCGGCAAAGTTGCCCGCGTTAAGTACGCTGCTGGACATATAGCCGCGCACGCAGATGCCTTGGCTATCAATAAATGATGGGCCGATGGGCAGGCCGTAGCCCGCGCCGGTGATGGCGCCGCCGTCGTAGCGGTAGGCGGCATAATTGGCGGCGGCGGCAATTTCCTGGGCGGGCTGGTAGCCGGAATTCTGCATGGCGGCGGCCAGTTGCGTGGCCACCAGCGCGGTTTGCTCCGGGCCCACATCCGTGGCGGCGTTATTGCCGGTGGGACGGTCAATCTCTCCATTCATGTTGGCCTGGGCGGGAAACGGAATAACGGGCATGGCGGCGGCGGGCTCGCCAGATGATCGCATGGCCACGGTTTGAAGGGTGGCGGTGGGCAATCCGTTCAGGGTGTAGAGGGAATACGCGGTTTTATTGCAGATGGTGCGGTCCCAGGAATAAGTTGTGTAAAAACTGCGGCCCGGCTGTTGGTAATCTAAATTGGCGGGCCAAAGCCCCGGTTGTTGCGCCCGCACCACGCTGGTCGGAAAACCGTCGCGCGGGTAATAGCCCATCTCGCCATAGCTGCGCAGGCCCAGCTCGTCGGAAAGGCTGAACCATTGCGGCGGCAGCGGGGGGTAGCCGGCCGGGGCTCCAGTTTCAAAATTCATTACATAAGGCTGCCAAACCGCCGGGTAGTAGGCGCCAAGCTTGGCGGAATTCGCGCCCTCTCGGCCAAAATTCGGGTATGCCCCGGCCAGGATGGCCGCGCCGGCATCCGTGCCCATGGTGGTCGTGTTGAAGATGCTCGGATCGCACAGCGGCACGCCCGTTAAGTACTGGCCATACAGGTCCGGCGCGACCTGGGCGTTGTTCTTGCTGGTCGCCGCGCCAACGGAATACGGGTCTCCCACATTGAGATTGGCCATGGAATTGGTATCCACCACCACCACGGCGTAACGGTAACGCACGCCGGAGGCGCTGGAATAAGGCAATAAATTAAACACGCCGTCCAAGGAACCGCCCACCGCGGCAGGGGCGGGCGTAAGGCTGTCCAGACTGCCATTGGGTTCGATCACCGAGGCATCCGGCATGGTCAGGGGCGTGCCGGTGGGTTGCAGATCATAAATTCCTGTCTCCGGGTCGTACAAATCATCGGTTAATAGCGAGACAGAATTCGCAAGCGGCGATACCGCGCTTGGGGAAGACGTTGTCGTGACGGCCGTCCAGCCGCCGCCTGGGGGCGGCGTAGTCGATGGGGCGATGGGCGAGGTGCTCTGATTTTGATAGCGGACGCCATCGTATTCAACTTCGGCCCCGGCGGCGTACGCACAGTTGGGTTCCCACGGAAGGCAATGGACCAGCCACGGCTCAGATGGCGTGGCGGGGTTTTGCGCGGTGGGCGTGGTGGGGCTCCACGCAGTTTGGTTAAACTGCATGGTGTTCGCAGCGTTCGGATTCCACTCGCCGTAATCCCAGGTGCGGGCCACGTTATAGGGCGGGTTGTTGGCGTTGTTGCCCATCACCACGCCGGTGCTGTCCAGCGTGCTTTGCAGAATGGCCGAGCGCACAATGTTCAGCACCGACTGCTGGGCAAAGCTCATGTTTTCCTGGGTGCTGGCGTCGCGCGCAGATTGTTTGTTCACCCTGGCCACCACCAGGAAAATCGTGCCGATCACCGCCAGCAGCACCAGCACGGCGCTGACCAAAATCAGAATCATGCCCCCCTGCCGGGCCAGGCGCCCTCTTATCATTTTTTTCATCATGTGCGTGTTCATAAACAACCTCGCGCCGCGTCGGCGGCAATTGATTAGCTTTTTATTAATGCGGAAGGTCAACAATTTGCGTGAACGTGCGCCCGCCGGTCAATACGCCGGTGGGATCAATCACGCTGTACGTAATTTTTAACGCCGCTGGCCACTGGGCCTTGTTGCCGGGATAAAACACTGCTTCATACGTGCCGCCCGCGTTTTGATCGACGGGCGGGTCGGGCGGATAGCCGGGGATCGCGGGGTTCGGGGCGTATGCGGGGTTGGCCAGACCAAACCAGGCAATCTCCGGGAACGTGCCGGCGGCGGTTGCTATGACAGGTTCCACGCGGGGCGTCCACTGCACCTGAAAGCTAAACACGCCGGGCAGCAACTGCGGCGTCATGCGATAATAGGCGTTCACCAAGCCCAGCGGCGTGGCGTACGGACTGGTCACCGTGGCGAAGCGGTAACAATAAATGTTGGAAACATAATTCTCCGCGGCCAGTATGGAGGCCGGCGGGTAGAAATTCACGGCGGCCATGAGTTCCTGGCTGACCTGCTCGGGCGTGATGGCGGCGGCGTCGACGCGGGATGAGGTCAGGTTGGCCTGCACATTATGGTTCACCGATGGTTGCACCGATGGCGTGGTATACCCAATATTGGGATAGGCTTGGTCGGCGATCCCGTCCATGACCAGCGGCGGATTGGTACTGTTCTGGGCGGAAAGCAAAAACTGGTGCCGCCCTAATATGAAACTCTGCGGGGCGGCGACAATGGCGTTGTTGGGCCCAAGGATCGAAGCCCCGTTGGGGTTCACGAATGGCGGCACGGCGCCAAGTGAGACGGCGGTATTTTGGTACGCGCCTCCGCTACCGGAGGGCGTGGGAACGAACGACACCAACTGACCATACCAGATGGCGGCGGCGTTGCTTTGCAGATGATCCGTAAATGTGCCCTGAGTACCGGAGCCCCCCTGCCCATAGCTGCCGGTCATATTGCGGAACGTGCCGCGGGCCATGAACGCCAATTGGTCACAATTAATCGGCACAGCCGTGGTAAGGCCCTGTGAGTTCGGCGCCGGGTCCAGCGTCAAAGCCTGTGAACGAATGATCAGATACCCGTTGGTGTCCAGGTGATGCAGATCATGGGATAATTGGGCCTCCACGGTACGCACGCCGGACATCATTTCCATGGTACTCTGGCCCACTTCCACCGCGGTGCTGGTGGAGCGGAATATTTGGCCCACGGCCAGCAGAATCACCACCAGCAACGCCACCGCCACCATCATTTCCACGAGGGTGAACGCGGCCTTGACGCGGGCCGCGCCGCCAGAGCCCACGCGCCGCCATGCGGCATGAACCAAACTTTGATTTTTAGTCATCATAACACGTAATTCTTGTTAAAAACTCAAGGTTGTTTCATAAATATACACCAGCGGATCCACGCTGTTGCCCGGCGATGGCGGCACAAAAATCACCGGTTCGTTGGGAATTATTGGCGGCAGTGAGGCAACGCTCGATCCATTGCCGCCGGGGATCTTGCGGAACACGGTTCCCGAATTCATGCCAATGCCTTCGGAGTCCATCGGAAAGTTGGCGTCGGTAATTCCTGTGGAAGACACCAGCACCTCGGGGATGAAATACGGGTCTGTCGCGCCACGGCCGCCGGGGCCGCCGCTGGGATCCTGCACCATCGGATCGGCCGTTGAGGTAAAGAATTGGCTGTGATCGTTA
>JAJZCU010000039.1 GCA_021828935.1 Planctomycetota bacterium
TACCCCCACTTATTGGCGTGCTGAGCTATTCTAAAACGCCCTCTAAGAAATCTGCGACAAAAGCAGCCAACGTCGCTACGGGCCCGCGAATCGGACTTTGCCGGCGCGCTGGCCGACCGCAGCGGATTGTTGGCCCTCTACATCGCGTGCATGAACCGGGGGCTTCTCGACTTTTACACAGGCCAAAAGATCCTTTTGCAGGGGCATGTCGACCGGCATCATGTCCTTCCGAGGGCTCAGTTCGACGCCGCATCGCGCGCTACCGCGGACACCATCGCGAACATGGCGTTTATTTTGGAAGACGTGAACAGAACGATCAGCCAAACCGGCCCGGAGGTCTATTTGAAAAAGCTATCACTTAAAATAATAAGGAGCCAGTGCATTCCAGAAGACTCGGCGCTTTGGGCGATTGATCGGGCCGAGGAATTTTGGGCGGCGCGAAGGGAACTGCTGGCGCAATCATTTAATGATTTCGTCGCCGGGGCACTGCCGAGTCGTCGCGGCCTCACCGGGGGTTAAGGGAAAACGGCCCGTGCCACCGCGCGTGCCGCAAAGGCGCTTCGCGCGGGCCCACCGCGCTACGTCAGCTTAAGCGGGCGGCGTTTGATCGTCACACGGAATAAATTCCCCTCCCGGTCATCCAGAAATTCGATCGACGGGTATTCCTTCAAGGCACGCAGTATGCCTGTTCCCAAGCCGCGATAGGGAAGTATCTTGGTGGCATGGGAGGTTAGAATGGGATTGCGGATGTTGGAGTTCCCGCTTCGGATATTGGCGATGGTCAGGTCATTGGGCAAATGGCCGGGGCTTATGATTTCCAGGCGGTCATCGAAAAGGAAGATGCGAATGGGCGCTGACACGAAGTAATCACGATGTAAAAAAGCGTTCGCCAGAAGTTCTTCCACGGCCATTCTTGGGATTTCCAATTGGCCGGTGGAATTGACGCTCTGACCGTTCTGCAGGCGGTGGAGGCCGCGTAATAAAAATCCCAGCGCCTTTTCAAACTGTGTTTCCATCCGGCCTGAAATATCTTGGCTGTCTATATAGACCGACGATGTAATCTCGTTTCCCTGATACCACGCGGCTTTGACATGGCACACCGGCAGGATCAGGCGATCAGTTTTGGTAAACAGCAGCACGCCGGCTACGGTGAGCTTGCCGTCGCTTAAGAGCCGCATGTTCGATAGCACTTGATCCAGCGAAAGATTTATTTCGTCCAAATCACGATCAAACCGCATCTTGAAGAATTCGCGGAAATAATAAAGATCAATATCGGCGGAGGATGTGCCGGCAACGGGGACGTCATCACCGTGGATCAGTTGCGCACTTTGGAACATGCGCTGCATTTCTTCCCGCGCGGTCACCTTCCGTTTGTCGCTGCCGCTTTTGACCCAAATCGCGCCATTGTTGTCCATGTAAGGCTTGCTTAATCCGTCCGGAATCGAAACCACAATCACGACGCCCGCGGCAATGCCGACGTTCTCCGTCAGCGGATTAATGGGCGGCTGAACCGAGGTAGATGCGGAATTGGCAATAAGTTGATTTAACCTGCGAACGTTTGCGGGGTCGTGCGGATGAATGGCGCCCCCGTCAGTCACTCCAATGAATATCTGCCCGCCGCCGGAGTTGGCAAGCGCAACCATTTCCGCAGCCAAGGACGCGGCATTGGTGACATCCTGCTTGAACTGGCGGTGACTGTCCTCGCCGCAGGCGACAATTTGTAATACTTCTGCTGCGTCCATGTAAGACAACACCCTTTCGTGGACCCGTCTTCCTACCGCGCCAGGGGCAATGCTGTGGTTCGCATCACTACCATTATGATCATACCGCCGCTCCGCGCAGTCGCTCGGCCAGCAGCCATGCAACGTCCAGTGTAAATAGGATAATCACCACGTCGCCGATCACCGTGGCGCCGGGGCCGGCGGGCAGCAGTTTATCCGCGCCCCAAAGCACGAATGCCAACGCCACCAATGCGGCTTTCACCCGGCGCGCCAGCGGCGGGCGGTGCTCAAGAATCAACACGGCCAGGCCGGCGCAAATTAATGGCGCCGCCGCCAAGACCGCGTGATAATGCGTCAAGACGCTTTTGCCACCGGCGTCGGACATCAGTAAAAGGGCGCCATCGGCAACAGCAATACATAGCAACAAACCGGAAGCTAAACGCGTGAATGCGCCCATGGCCGCAGGGGCGTCAGGTGGCCGCGACGGCGGGTGCCGCGTTGCGAACCGCTTGGTGCGCGCCGGGCGATCGTTACAGCACGCGCAGGTGCATGCATTCGTTCCAGAACACGGGGTGCCTAGCTGCGCGGTTGTCGTTTCGGCCAAGTTCATCGGCAACATTCTACCGAAAACGTCGTCCGCTGGCGAACAGGAGCGCCTATGCGCATAATTACCAACGTCGGACGACCGCCAATAATGCGCATCATCAACTGCTGGGTCGCAGCGGAAAACGCACGCCGGCGCACGGTAATTTGTTAGAAGGATATCCCAATGGCCACTAATTTATTTACCGTGACAGGAATCCTGACGGGACTGGTTTTGCTGTCGGGCGGCGCCGCAGCTTCACTGGCCGCCCCCGCATCAAAGGGCGTGCAACTATTGGGCGCACAACCGCTTGTACCAAAAGTTCTGCTTAATAATAATGGGCACTTCGCCACGGCCCAGATACGCCGCGACGGCCCCCGCCACGCCGCCGCGCTGCAAATTAATGTGTTTGCAAAACCACCCAAGCCATGGCAGTCGCAGCTTTTAATTCCGCTAAAGCGCGGCGTCCACGTCGGCGACAAGCTGGTGATCCGCTTTAAAGAACGCAGTGTGGACGCCGATAAACAAACAGATATTGCCGCATCTTTGGGCTACACCCATGCCCCTTGGTCGGATTTATGGATGAAATCCGTTCCGGCCGGGCGCCACTGGAAAACCGTACAGGGCCGACTCACGGCGATGCAAAATTTGCGGCGCAGCGATGTCGGCATCTATTTCACGCTGGGCGGCCAGGCCCAACGCGTGCAGATTTGCGATGTAACGTTGACGCGCGTGGGCCGCGGCGCCATCACCGCAAGCTTCGGCGGCCCGTGGCTGGCGGCGGCGGAGGCGCGCATCAGGAAATACCGCATGGCGCCACTGACGGTGCGGGTAACCAATCGTCACGGCGGACCGGTGGCCAACGCCGCCGTGCATGTCAACATGGTGCGGCACGCATTTCCGTTCGGGACGGCGGTCTCCGCGCAAATGCTCATGAATCCGTCGCCCAACCGTCACCGATACCGCCAGACATTGCTAAAGTATTACAACCACGTGGAAATCGAAAACGGCTTGAAGTGGGGCTGCTGGCACAATCGGACCCGGCGCACCGTTACGCTGCGGGCCGTGCGCTGGTTGCGGGAGCACCACCTGCGGATCCGCGGGCATAATCTGGTCTGGCCCGCGTGGAAGTACATGCCGCGATACGTACATGCTCTTGCCGCGCACAAAAAGCAATTGACGCGGGCGATAACGCGGCATGTGTTTCGCGAGGTGCGCGCCATCGGCGACAATGTGGACTGCTGGGATGTGGTCAACGAACCGCTGGACAATCATGTGCTGCAGGACATTTTGGGAAACCGTATCGTTCTTGATTGCTATAAAGCCGCACACCGGGCGAATCCATCTATTCCATTGTATGTGAACGAATATAACATCGTTGTGGACAATGGCGATGACGTGGCGCAGCAGAACGCGTACGCCAAACTCATCGGTTACTTAATTAAGCACAAGGCGCCGCTGGGTGGAATTGGCTTGCAGTGCCACTTCGGCATGCAGCTCACGCCGCCGGCCAAGGTCGTGGCCATCTTGAACCGATTCGCCCGATTCAAGAAGCTTTTGGCGGTCACGGAATTGGATATTAACGTGCCCAATCAGACGGTTCAGGCGGCCTACATGCACGCTTTTTTAATCGCCGCATTCAGCGTTCCGCAGGTGGTGGGCATTAACCAGTGGGGCTTCTGGGCCGGCAGAGATTGGCTGCCGCAGTGCGCCCTTTGGAACAAACAATGGCGATTGCGCCCCGTGGGCAAGGCGTTTATTCAGTTGGTGCGGCATGCGTGGTGGACTAAAAAGAAAGGAAAGAGCAACGCTGCCGGGCGATTCGAGGTCCGCGGGTTTTTGGGAACGTACCGTGTGAGCGTGACGGCCCGTGGAAGAACCGTGAGGACCAACACGGTGCTGCGCCAGCCCGGCGGTAAAGTTACCGTCACGATTCCATGATGGTGCTCAGCCGCCGATGGGCAACGCCACCGGCCATGCCCGTCGACGGGTTTTCTTTCCCTGTTCTGATCATCAATCATTGGTTGCATAAGCCGGGCTGATTAATCGCCGCTGTTTGTTAACCATTGTCAAGCCGATTCTTGCGAGGAAACGTGATGGAACGCCTGACCTCTCCCGAACTTTCCGCTGGCGGAGCGCGCCCGGGCCGCTACCGCTGGGCCATTTGCGCGGCGCTGTTTTTGGTGACCACCATTAACTATATGGACCGCTTCATGCTCTCTCTCATGGCGCACCACCTTTTTCACACCCTGCATTTCACGCAGGTAGATTACGGTTATATTTCCGCCGTATTCGGCGCGTTTTATGCCGTGGGCTACGCGCTGTGCGGTTATTTCATGGACGCTGCGGGCATCTGGTTGGGGTTCGCCCTAACGGTGATCATTTTCAGCGGCGCGGAAATGAGCATGACTTTCACCACCACGGTGGCCGGTTTTATGATAGCCCAAGCCGTGCTGGGCCTGGCGCAGGGGGCCAATTTTCCGGGCGCCATTAAAGCCGTGGGCCAGTGGTTTCCCAAGAAAGGACGGGCGCTGACCACCGGCATCTTCAATGCCGGCACAAGCCTTGGCCTGGTGGCGGCGCCACTACTGGGGGCGGCTCTCGTCGCGCTGGGGCTTTCATGGCAATGGGCGTTTATGGCTGCCGGGCTCATCGGCGTGGTCTGGACGCTCTGGTGGATGCTTTGGTACAAGTCGCCGGAAACAAATCCGCGCCTTTCCGCCGACGAATTGGCGTACATCAGAAGCGATCCGCCCGAGGCCCCGGTTCGCGTCGGCTGGGCCACTTTATTGGCCTATAAGCAATCTTGGTCGTTTGTGCTGGCCACCGCCATGACCAGCCCCGTATGGTGGTTCTGGCTGATCTGGATTCCCGGATTCTTTTATAAAGTTCACCATGTTAAAATCCTCAAATTAATCCTGCCCATGTTGATTATTTATGGAATGGCGGATCTGGGCAGCATTGGCGGCGGCTGGCTTTCCAGTTATTTTCTGACGCGCGGGTGGACCTTAAGCGGGGCCCGCAAAACCGCCATGCTCATTTCGGCGCTGCTGGTGGTTCCGGTCTTTGCCGCGGCGATTGTTAGCAACTATCTTCTCGCCGCATTTTTCATCGGATTGGCCGCCGCCGGACACCAGGGCTTTTCGGCCAATCTTTACACCATGGCGTCTGATACCATGCCCGGAAAAGTGGTGGGTTCATTGGTGGGTCTGGGCGGCTGTGTTGCCTCGATTATTAGTGCGTTTGTCTCAGCCGGCGTGGGCTGGTTTTTAACGGAAACTCACAACCAATATTTTCTTCTTTTCGCCATCGCCAGTTCCGCCTATTTGCTGGCCCTGTTGGTCATTCAAGTAATCAATCCCCAATGGCAATCCGCAGCGCCAAGCATCGTGGCGGATTCCCCGGGCGCCGCCGGGACCACGCCGGCATGATCCACGTCGATCATGCTCCCCCGTCCGCTGCCAATGTTGCAACGCGGGCGGGCAGTATGGGCGGGCGGATGCGCAGGTCGTTCTCCGCGCCTGTAATAAAGGCTACGGCTGGCCCGCAGATGCGGCCCTGGCACGGGCCCATGCCGCAGCGTGTGTGCAATTTCGCGTCGTGCAGCGAATGGAATGTTTGGTCGCCATCACCAATGGTCAATTGGCCCAGCGTGACATCCTCACAACGGCATATGATCTCATCGGGGCCGGCCAGGGTCTTGAGCTCCGGCCGCAACGTAAAGGCTTTCTCCAACCGTGCGGTGAAGGCCAGCGCTGCATCGCGATTACCAAACAATCGCGCTGTCTGCGTTGTGCGTCCCGCCGCCGCAAGCCCTGCAATTTGCCCTTCCACAATCGCCTTTTCCACGCCGCCGATGCCGGTTAACTCCCCCGCCGCGAACACATGCTTGACGGACGTTTCCTGACAATCATCCACGGCCACGCATCCAGGGCGCGCGAACTTGCAGCCGGCCAGGGCCGCCAATTCCACGTTGGCCACCAAGCCGAAACCGCACGCGAGATAATCGGCGGTTTCAACCCGGCGTCGCTTTCCGATTTGCAAAGTAACCGAAAGCCTGCCGCCACTTTCTTGGGCCCTCAGCGGCCACGCGTCCGCGCAGTAGCGCGTGCCAATTAACCCGCCGCGCAGAAGGGCTGCCTGCAGCAGCTTTGCGGGCGTGCGAGCCAGACCGGCGGCGAAGCGCAAAATTTCCGCGGAGTGGGCCTGTTCGGCGATCAACGGTACGATGGCGCCGGCGTGGCGTAAATAATTGGCAACCGCCAGCAGCAACGGGCCCGAGCCCGCCACGATCACGCGGCGGCCGACAATGGGCAAGCCCGATTTTACCAGCGATTGCAGGCCGCCGGCGCCCATCACTCGCGGATGCGTCCAGCCGGGGAATGGCAGGAACAATTCGCGCGCCCCGGTCGCCAAAATTAATTTATCATAATGAATTTCCAGAGCGCCACGCTCGCTTTCGGCCAATAGCACGTTCGCACGGGGCATGCCCACCACACGGGTTTGCTGTAAACGTGCCAGACCACCCGACCCGGCAGCGCTGCGCTGCAAATGGTTAATCCATCTGGTGGCCAGAACCGATTTGCCATGCCGCGCGTTGTTGGCGCGCCGCCAAATTTGTCCCCCCGCGTAACCATTGTCATCCACCAATGCGGCGTGCGCTCCAGCGGCACACGCGGTGGCTGCCGCGGCCATGCCCGCAGGTCCGGCGCCAATGATTACAATATCAAATATCTCGCGGCGCAATTCACCCACCGGTGCGTACCTCCATGCCCGACCGCACCGGCGTTTGGCAACTTAATCGCGCCGGCACGCCGTCAATTTCCACCCGGCATTCCATGCATATGCCCATGCCGCAGAGCGGTCCGCGCCCCTGCCCGGAAACTGACGTGCGAAACAGTGTTTCACCAACTGTCAAAAGTGCGGCCGCCACCGTGCTCTGCTCCGCCACCTGATGCGGCCTTCCATTAATAATGATCACAACGGTATCAGGCATGACCGGCGCCTCCAATTGCCGCCAACGCCGACGGCGCGGTGGCGCAGGCAGACCGCGCATCAATCTGCCCCGCGCGGCATGGCGAATATGGCGCTGCTGGAATTTCCGTGACCCGTCCGCACAGCATGTCAGCCACCAGCCGCGCCGTGCCCATGCTGGTGGTAATACCCAGGCCCTCGTGCCCAGTGGCCAGCCACACATTGGGCCGCGTCGGGTGCGGCCCGATCAAGGGAAGTTTGTCCGGCGTGGCGGCCCGGAAGCCCGTCCAGATGCGTATGGCGGAAAGATTCGCCAGCCCCGGCATATAAGAAACCGCCCGCGCCAGCATGCGCTGCGCCATACCATGGTCCACCTCCGCACGGTTATTATCAAATTGGCGGGATGAACCGATCAGCACCTGCCCGGTGGCCCGCGGCTGCACATTAAACGCAACGGAATCGCCGGTGGAACCGTGGGCACTTTTTAAGTAGCCCAATTCCACGAGTTGATGCCGCACAAAATTCGGGTGTCGGTCGGTGATGACAAGGTGCCCCTTGCGGGGCCGCAGTTGAATTTCAGGCAGCAAGGCCTTTGCCTGCGCGCCCACCGCTACCAGCGCCATATCGCAGGCTATTTTGCCGCCATCTGCCAGCTCCACGCCAACGTCGGAAATGCGGGATACTTTTATTCCGATGCGCAAGGCCGCGCCGCGGGCGCACGCCCGCTTTAACAACCATGCGGCCAGCGGCGGCGGATAAACCACGCTGTCATCTGGAATTAACAGGGCGCCGGGCAGACCCGGCCGCAGGCTCGGCTCAACGGCGGCCAATTGGCGGCTATCCAGCATTTCCGCGCGCACCCCGCGGGCGCGGTAGAACGCGCATTTCTGTGCCACGACCTGCATTTCCTCATCATCCGCCGCCACCCATAGCGTGCCACAGGCCACTCTTTCCGCGGCCCGGGGCAGATCATCCGCCAGCGCGTTCCAGATATCGCGAGAATACTTTGTCAGCGCAAATTGGGCTTCTGAATCATCCATGGCCACAATATGCCCCATGCCCGCGGCCGTGGCGCCATGGCCCACGCCAGCGGTATCAACCACGGTTACATGAAAGCCATTTTCTGTCAGCGCATCGGCGCACGCCGCCCCGACAATTCCCGCCCCGACCACGACAATGTGCGCCGCGCGCGCCGTCGAGCCGCTCATATGCGTATGCCCATGCGAAATGGATCGTGCGGGTCCAACAGCAACGTGTTGCGGCCACTGACATACGCCTTGCCGGAAATCGTGGGAATTATCTGCCCTTCCACAATGCGCACGGAGCCTTTAAACACACTGCCGACAATACTTTCCTGCCGCCAGATCTGCCCCTCTTTTAGCGCGCCATCGGCATACAGGCAGGCCAGCTTGGCGCTGGTTCCGGTGCCGCACGGGGAGCGGTCGTAGGCCTTTCCGGGGCATAATACGAAATTCATGCCGTCACATTGGGCGCTGCTGGGTGGACCAAACAATTCAATGTGATCAATTTCCGCACCGGCTTTTCCGGTGACGCCCTGGGCCACCAGCGCCCGCCGAATCCGCCATGCAGCGTCGATGAGACGTTCCACGTTTTTTAATGCGATTTCCTGCCCGTGTTGATGCGTAAGAAAGAACCAGTTGCCGCCCCATGCCACGTCCCCTTCCACCGCGCCGATGCCCGGGACGTTTACGGAAACATTATGGGCATATCGAAAGGATGGCACGTTTTCCAGCGACACTCCCGCGGCGCCATCATACGTAAGCCGCACCGGGCCCACGGGCGTTTCCAGCCAATGGACACCGGCGCCAATGCGCCCAAGAAAACCCAGAGCCACCGCCACGCCGATGGTTCCGTGGCCGCACATGCCCAGATAACCCACGTTATTAAAAAATATGACGCCCGCCGCGCACTTTGGGTCCACCGGCGGCAGCAACAGGGCCCCCACCATGACGTCCGACCCGCGCGGTTCATTCACAATGGCGCTGCGATGCGCATCGGCGTGTTCGGCAAAACGCGCTCGCAGTTCGGCCGGTGAGCCAACGCCCAGGTTCGGCCCGCCCGCGATCACCACGCGCGTCGGCTCGCCGCCGGTGTGCGTGTCCACGACCTCAATTTTTTCAAGAACCGACATCGGCCGCCCATTCCTCAAAGGAAGTTATCACC
The DNA here is from genome assembly GCA_021828935.1 of Planctomycetota bacterium. Classification (GTDB taxonomy): domain Bacteria; phylum Planctomycetota; class Phycisphaerae; order WQYP01; family WQYP01; genus JAJZCU01. Next base: position 9,463 of record JAJZCU010000039.1, read on the forward strand.
CCCATTGCGTCGTCCTCTTGATGGGCAGCGATGAACGCTTCCATGGCATGAACACCTACGGGTACTGTTCCCGTTAAATTGTTAATGCCGGTTTCCGTCACCAGTACCGTATCTTCCACGCGAATGTAAAGGCGTTCTTCGGGTATCACCAGCTCCGGGTCAACCGCGAATACCAGCCCCGGCGCCAGCGGCGCAGCGGCATAACGCCCGCCATCATGTACCGCCATGCCCACGCTGTGCGACAGGGGCCGCTGGCTTTCCATGAGTTTGAGCGCCCCAACCCGGTAGATTTCCTTCGACCATCGGCGGCGGTCAATTCGCGGCCGCATGGTTTCGGCCGCCTCGCGCAAAATTTCCGTTGCCAGTCGCCCCGGCTTAATCAGCGCTAATAGTAATTGATGATATTCCACCACAAAGCCGTACAATTCACGCTGCACGGCGGAAAATTTCCCGTTCACCGGGAACATGCGGCCAATGTCGGACGTGTAATAACGAAA
>JAJZCU010000040.1 GCA_021828935.1 Planctomycetota bacterium
GACCAGATCACGGCGCGGGTGTCGCGTCGGTACTTCACGCTGGACCATCCATCGCTGGGCTACCCGGCAATTTTTCACAACCCATCGCCCACAGTTCTGGGCATTGCCTGGGGCATTGTGGCCACCTTGCCGTTGGGCACGGTGCTGGGGGTATGCGTGGCATTTTGCGCCACGCTGGGGCGCTGGCCGGAAATTTCGCCGCGCGCCATGAGAAAACCCATCGCGTGCGTGCTGGTGTTCATGGCGTGTTGCGCGGTGGCGTGTGGTTTTGCAGGGTACGCGCTGATGGTTCACCTGCATCCGGGCGCATTGCGGCGGCATCCGGGATATGTGCGCTCGGTGGGGGTGGCGTGCGCTCACGCGGCGTCGTATGCAGCGGCGGGCTTGGGCGCAATTGTTCTATGCATATGGACGGTGCGGCGGCGGCGACGGCTGGCGCGGGCGGCGTGCGCAAGTTGAAAAGAGCCGTCGGCGGGCGCAACTGGCCGCGGATTTTTTGTTAAGCACCCGTCGGGCCATGCAGCAGCTTCAGGCCATAACGCAGCGAATCGCGGAAGCGACGCAGGCGGTCGGCGTCGCGCGGGGTTACGGCCCGGCGAAAATGAAAGATCACATTCCTCAGTTCGCCGACCTGCGTGAAATCAGTCTGCACCACCTCGCGGGCCGCGGGAAACGCTTTTTCGAAACGCTGCCAGTTGCTTTTTATGTCGCAGACCAGTTGCCGATACTGGACAAAGGTAAAATCTTCCAGCGTCTTGGGTGCCCGGCCATTAAGGTCGTGACTCACAGCGGCGATCATGGTCTTGAGTTCTTCATCACTGACCATGGCGTGAATGAGGCTGCGCACATCGTGCTCAATTTCATACAGCAGCACAAAGGCCTCGGCAAAATCGCTTAGACGATTGAAAATATCTTTGACGCTTAACAACCCGGCCAGTTTTTCGCCGCTGCGCACCAGGACATAATCGGTGTTGCTCCAGTCGCTGGCGGTGTCAATGTGGGCATCAATATCAACAAAACATGCGGTTTCCATGCAATCACCCACCGGCAGCGTGGCGGCCTTGATGTTGGTGTGGCGCAAGTCGCTGACGCGCTTGCCGAAGGAACGCCACGAAAACACGCCAATTGCTTCGCCATTGCGCATCACCGGGGCCTGGGCGATTCCGCGGTTGATCAGCAATTCAATGGCGTCGCTGGCCGGGGCGTCATGGGCAACGGTGGCCAATATCTGCCCCGCGGGCAGCAGATCGCGCACCAGGCCGAACGGGCCGGGCCGCTTTTCCTGCGAAGTTTCGATGCAAGGTTCCATGGCGCGTACCTGAAAAGGCAATGAGACCTGCAGGGGCCGTCCCGTCGAGCCGCCGGCAGCAGCGGCTTGATACCAGCCGCCGGCCCTGTGGCTGTTTGCAGTTGCGGTAGTATAACGCTTCTTAAATGTTGGGTGCAAAGAAGCGGCCGGCTTCGGATTGGGCACGTTTGCCGCCCATGACGGCGCCCCGCGTTGCCGTTACACTACCGCACGTCGTAAAAACCCTTGATTCATTCACCGGCGGGGGCACGCGCGCATGGCCGAATCTGTCATCATCGAAAACCCGATTATTAACTCTCCCTTTGCGGAGCCGGTCCGCCATTTTAAATTTGATGATTTGGGCATCACCAACCAGATCGACACCCTGCGCCGGCCCAGCTCTTACTTTATGCCCATCGCCCGGCCCAGAAAGCGCGGCAAACAGGAAATATATGAGGAATGGACGGCGGACCGCGTGGAGGAAAACAAGACCGTCAATCGCATCCGCCAGCGCGTAAAGGCCTGGCGCGACGGCCGCTACGCCCAGGACGTGACGCGCACCACGGCCCGGCTGCTGGAACATTGGCAGCGCCGCGACCGCAATCGGCGGCTGTTTTTCTGCCAGATCGAGGCGCTTGAAACGCTTATTTACATCACCGAAGTGGCCGGGAAATACGGCGACTCGTGGATTGAGTCCGACCTGCGCGAATTTGCCGAACACGCCAATCCCGGGCTGTTGCGCCTGGCGTGCAAACTGGCCACCGGCGCCGGCAAAACCGCGGTGATGGCCATGGCCATTGCGTGGCAGACGCTTAACAAGCTGGCCAACCCCCGCGATGCCCGCTTTGCCGACGCATTTCTGGTTTGCACGCCGGGCATCACCATCCGCGACCGCCTGCGGGTGCTGCTGCCGTCGGATCCTGAAAATTATTACAAAACCATGGAGATCGTTCCGCCGGACGCCTTTGACCAGATGCACCGGGCCCGCATTAGCATTGTGAATTTTCACGCCTTCATGCGCCGCGAAAAAATGGCCGCCGGGGCGCTGACCAAGCGCATTCTTTCCGCGGGCGGTGAATCCCCCTTTCTTGAAACTGAAGGGGAAATGGCGTTGCGCGTCACGCGCGGCCTGGGCCAAAAAAAGAATATCATTATATTCAACGATGAAGCCCACCACTGCTACCGCCGCCGCGTGGATGCCGCAGCGCCGGAAGAAACGCTGGCCGGGGAAGACCGCAAAGAGGCGCAACAGCGTGATGAAGAGGCCCGCATTTGGCTGACTGGCCTGCAGGCGGTGCAGAAAAAGTTGGGCGTTAAACAGGTGTTTGATCTTTCCGCCACCCCGTTCTATCTGCGCGGCTCCGGCTGGCCGGAAGGCACGCTGTTTCAGTGGGTGGTCTCCGATTTTTCCCTGGTGGACGCCATTGAAAGCGGCATTGTGAAAGTACCCCGCGTGCCCGTGGCCGATGATTCCGGCGTGGGGGAACAGCCAGCGTACCGCAACTTGTGGCTGCGCATCCGCGACAGTCTGCCCAAAAAAGGCCGCAGCGCCCAGGCCGTTATCGGCGAACCGAAACTGCCGCTGGAACTGGAAAGTGCGCTGCAAAGCCTGTACGGCCATTACCGCAAATACTATGAACGCTGGCAGGCCCAATCCCAAGCCGCCGGCCAGGGCCTCACGCCGCCGGTGTTTATCGTGGTGTGCAACAATACCAATGTGTCCAAGCTGGTGTTTGATTACATCGCCGGCTGGGAAAAACCGCTGGCCGATGGCGCCGCCGCCGCCGTGCCCGGCAAGCTGGATTTATTTAGCAACGTCTCCGATGGCCGCTTTGTGGATCGGCCCAACACCATTCTTGTGGATTCCGCCCAACTGGAATCCGGCGATGTCATGAGCGCCGATTTCCGCGCCATCGCCGCGCGCGAAATTGACGAATTTAAGGCTGAATATCGCCAGCGATTCCCCGAGCGCGACGCCGCCGAATTAACGGATGAACAATTACTGCGCGAGGTGCTCAATACGGTCGGCAAGCCGGGCAAATTGGGCGAACACATCCGTTGCGTGGTTTCCGTTTCCATGCTCACCGAAGGTTGGGACGCCAACACCGTCACCCACATTTTGGGCGTGCGGGCCTTTGGCACGCAACTGCTCTGCGAACAGGTCATTGGCCGGGGCCTGCGGCGCACCAGTTATGAACCGCGGGCCACCACCGTGCAGGTCAACGGGGCCAGCGTGGCCCTTGAAGCGTTTGCCGTGGAATATGCCGAAGTGTATGGGGTGCCGTTTTCATTTATCCCCTGCTCCGGCGGCCCGGTGGACCGCACCATCGGCCCCATGCCCACACGCGTGCGCGCCGTGCCAAGCCGCATCGGTTGTGAAATAACGTTTCCCCGCATTGAAGGATACCGTTATGAACTGCCCGACGACCGGCTGACCGCCCATTTCAGCGCCGCATCACATTTGGTGTTAAGCGCTGAAAATCAACCCACATCCACGGAAAACGCCCCACTGGTGGGCGAAACGGCGGTGCATACGCTCGATGACCTAAAGAAAAAGCGGCCGCAAACCGTGGCCTTTGAAATTGCCCGCGCGGTTTTGCAAAAACTTTCCGCCGCCGATGACGCGGGCCGCCCGTGGCTCTTTCCTGATTTGCTAACAATCACGCAACAGTGGATGCGCCAATGCGTGGAAATTAAAGACCACGCCTTCCCGCAATTGCTGCTGCTGGCGCGCCATCGCGCCGACGCCGCCGACCGCATCTACAACGCCATTGTGCAGGCCAGCGGCGGTGAAAAACGTCTGCTGGCCATTGCCCAGCCGTATGACGCCATCGGCAGCACGCGTTACGTTGATTTCGACACCACGCGGCCCACGTTCCGCACCAATCCAGAAAAGTGCCACATTTCGCACGTGGCGGCGGATACCCAAAGTTGGGAACAAAAGCTGGCCCAAACGCTTGAGGAAATGCCCGAAGTTATTTGCTACGTAAAAAATCAGAACCTGGGCTTTACCATTCCATATGTCCTTGACGGCCAGCCCCGCCGCTACGTGCCGGATTTCATCGTGCGCATCAACGACGGCCACGGACGGGAAAACCCGCTGAGCCTGATCCTGGAAGTCACCGGCCAGGAAGACCGCGAAAAAGAAGCCAAGGTGGCCACCGCGCAAACGCAATGGATTCCGGCGGTGAATAACTCCCAAATCTGGGGACGCTGGCAATTTTTAGAAATCACCGATCCGTGGACCGCGGAGAAAACGGTGCGGCGGGCGCTAAAATGTTGCATGGAAGCTATCCAGACAACCCCCGGCATTTGCGGCGGAAGTCCGCGCGTGCGCAACACGCGGATACCTGTCTGGACGGTGGTGCAATACCGGCGATTGGGTGCAACCACCGATGAAATATTGGCCGACTTTCCGTCCTTGCAAAAAGCCGACATCCATCGCGTCGAGCAATACTATCGCCACCACCAGCAGGAGATTGATGAAGAAATCGCCCGGCAGGAGCGGGACGATTGATGGCGCAATTTTATTCCAACGAAAACTTCCCATTGCAGGTCGTCGAAGCCCTTCGCGAGCTTGGCCACGACGTGTTGACTTCCTTGGACACTGGTAACGCGAACGCCAGGGTAGCGGATTCCGACGTGCTGGCTTACGCGACGTCGCTGAATCGGGCCGTGCTGACGCTAAACCGCCGGGATTTTATCGCATTGCACGCCACCGCCCCCTTGCATGATGGCATCATTGTCTGCACTGTGGATCGTGATTACGCGGGACAAGCAAATCGAATCAACGACTCCGTTCAAGGTTGCTCCTCTCTGCGCGGGCAACTGCTTCGCGTGCATCGGCCGAACAAATAAGACCAGTCGGCTGATATTCGGCGACGCGCTGCCGGGCAGGAAAACTGGTCTGACCGGTTCAGCCCAAATATCCGTTGGGGATTCTGCAAGGCACGTAAGATTTCGGGCAACGCGGGGGGACGGGGGCCGGTGGCAATTTTTGGAAATCACCGACCTGTGGACCGCGGAGAAAACGGTGCGGCGGGCCGCGCTAAAATCGCCCGCAGGTGCGCCATCCGGCGCTTAGCCGACACCTATAGGTGTCAGCTAAGCGCACTGGGTGGCGCGCCGGCGGCCAACGAATAATGAAATGCCAAACGTTGCGCAACTCATTATGATTGTCGCGGTATCTCCAACAGAATTCTGCACGGCGCGAGAACATAATGCTGACCAAACTAAAGCTGCGAAACTTCAAACGCTTCGATCTTGCCGACATTGACTTGGGTAAATCGGTGGTTTTTATCGGCCCCAACAATTCCGGCAAGACCACGGCGCTCCAGTCGCTGGCACTTTGGGACGTGGGACTTCGCGCGTGGCTGGCCAAACGTGGCGGCAAGGCCTCACCAGAAAAGCGGCCCGGCGTCGCAATTAATCGCCGCGACCTCATTTCGATACCAGTCCCGGTGGCGAACCTGCTTTGGCATGGTCTCCATACGCGCAACATGCGAAAGGAAAATGGCAAGACCATTACTAAAAATATACGCATTGAGGTTTCCGTCGACGGCATCACTGCAGGCGCCGAATGGTCTTGCGGATTTGAATTTGACTATTCCAACGAGGAATCTTTTGTATGCCGGCCGTGCCGCAAACCAGGGTATCAAGATTCCGCGGTCGGCAGGGCACAGTTTTCCGAAATACCGCCAAACGCCCAAGCCACCAAAGTGGCCTATTTGCCGCCGATGTCAGGGCTTGCGGACCGTGAACACCTCAAACAGCCCGGCGAGATCGACTTTTTGGTGGGACAGGGGCGCACGGCAGAGGTCTTGCGAAATCTTTGCCGCCGGGTCTATGACGAAAGCCACGGCGCTGGAACATGGTCCCAACTCGCGGGGAAGATGCGGCAACTTTTTGGCGTTGAACTGCTCGCACCGGTATACGTCGCCGAGCGCAGTGAAATCATCATGCAATACGAACAAGATGATGTCCGGCTTGATCTGTCCAGCGCCGGGCGCGGACTGCAGCAGACGCTTCTGCTCTTGGCACATCTGTATGCCAACCCGAAAACCATATTGCTGCTTGACGAGCCCGACGCCCATTTGGAGATATTACGGCAGCGGCAAATTTACCAAATATTGTCCGATGTTGCCGACCGCCAGGGATCCCAGATCATCGCCGCCAGCCATTCCGAGATCGTCCTTAATGAGGCGGCCGGCCGGGGCAAGGTCGTCGCGTTCGTAGGCAGGCCGCACACCATCAACGATCAGGGCAGCCAGGTCATGAAGGCCCTCACGGACATAGGATGGGATCTTTATTATCAGGCAGAGGAGCGGGGATGGATACTTTTCCTTGAAGGCGCCACCGATTTGGAAATACTCCGGACCTTCGCCCTGCGCCTGAAGCATCCGGCCGCGACGTGCCTCGAAAGCCCATTCGTACATTACGTTGCCACCAATCTGCCCCACAAGGCCAGAAGCATCTTCTTCGGATTGTGCGAGGCCAAGCCCGACCTCGTCGGCATCGCTATTTTTGATCGTCTTCAAACCACCCTTCAGACAGGAAAGGCCCTTACAGAATTGATGTGGGAACGCCGCGAACTGGAAAACTACATCTGTTTCGAAGATGTTCTCATGGAATACGCATCCGGCAACGAGGACGAGGATTTGTTTACAATTTCCCAACAGCCGGGGCGCCAACAAGCCATGCGGGAGGCCATTGACGAAATCACTGTGGCCCTGGCTGCGCTGGATAAGCCCGGGCCGTGGTCCGCCGATATCAAGGCAACCGACGATTTTCTGGACCCGCTGTTTAAGTCTTATTTTCGGAAGCTTAAACTCCCAATCGACTTCCGCAAGGCGGATTATTACCAGTTGGCCCGGTTCGTGCCGTTGTCGCTGATCGACCCGGAAATTACGAATAAACTTGATAAAATATACGCCACTGCGGAAAGCGCCAAGCCGAGGAAATGAAAACGGGCGCACTGGCGGCGATGGCGGAACCGTCGGCGCCTCCGCGATCCCTGATAAGGAGCAGTAACATCATGGCGAATGCAGGAAAAAGGAGAGACCCCCAAAAGCTTCCAAGGGGGCCTGGGGCACAGCTTTTCGGCGGAGACTGGACGGAAGAAAAGCTCGCCATACTAAAAAAATATTTGGTGGCCTACACCACGGCTCTGAGCAGGCAACCATTTTTGAAATTATATGTTGACGCATTTGCAGGGACCGGCTACCGCGAAGTTAGGCAGGCCGAGTCGTCGCTCTTTGCTGATCTGGCTGACGACGCGCCTCAAAAACTTTTGGAGGGCTCCGCCGCAATCGCATTGCGCACGAATCCGCCCTTTGACCGTTATTTGTTTATCGAGAAACGCCCGGATCGGGCCGCCGAATTACGGGCGCTCTGCCTCAACGAGCAGAAAAAGTTCGAGGTCTTCACCGACGAGGCGAACAAAAGGATGAAAGAATTATGCCAGCACTCCGGGGCGTGGAGCAAGACTCGGGCTGTACTGTTCCTGGACCCATTCGGTATGCAGGTTGAATGGTCAACGATGCAGGCGGTAGCGCACACGGGGGCGATCGACACTTGGATACTGTTCCCCGTAGGCATCGCGGTAAACCGGCTGCTTACAAAGAGCCTGTCCGGAGTTCCACCTGAGTGGTGCAAACGGCTGGACGCCTATTTTGGAACCCCCAATTGGCGGGAGGAGTTTTACGGCTCGCCGGAGCCGCAGCCGTTAAAGCTGTTCGAGGCGGAAGGAGCGGCGGAAGCAGCCGTAAAGACCGCGACGCTTGACCGCATCGGCAGGTACTTTCATAAAAGGCTGGCAGAAATCTTTCCCGCAGTCGCGCCCAACCCGCGTTTGCTGCGCAACGCCTCGGGAGCGGTGCTTTTCCAGCTTCATTTCGCCTCCTCGAACGCCGGCCGCGGCGGCGAAATCGCCGTCAAAATCGCAAAACATATTTTGGAGCACATTTAATGGGCGCTGGATCTTCCATCGAATGGACCGAATCAACCTGGAACCCCGTCACGGGCTGCACCAAAGTCAGCCCCGGCTGCGCGCATTGCTATGCGGAGCGCATGGCGCTGCGCCTGCGCGCCATGGGGCAGCAGAATTACGTCAATGGCTTTGACCTGACCTTGCAGCCGCAGGCCCTGGAATTGCCATTGCGTTGGAAAAAGCCGCAGCGCATTTTTGTTAACTCTATGAGCGATCTGTTTCACGACCTCGTACCGGATGAATTTATTGCGCGCGTATTTGATGTGATGAACCGCGCGCCCTGGCATCAATTCCAGGTGCTTACAAAGCGTTCGGAGCGGCTCTTGGAAATTTCACCCCGCCTGACATGGGCGCCGCACATTTGGATGGGCGTCAGCGTGGAAAGCGCACGGTTCACCAACCGCATCGACCACCTGCGAAAAACCAACGCGCACGTCAAATTCCTGTCTCTGGAACCGTTGCTGGGCCCTTTGGAAAATCTTAATCTTGCGGGCATCGACTGGGCAATAGTCGGTGGCGAGTCCGGCCCCGGCGCGCGGCCGATGCGCCCGGAATGGGCGCAAAACATTCAGGAACAATGCGCCCGCGCCAACGTCGCGTTTTTTTTCAAACAATGGGGCGGCGTGAACAAGAAAAAGACCGGCCGCACACTGGACGGTCGTACGTATGACGAGATGCCACAACCAATCGGGGCAGTTCGGCGGGGATATTCATTGGCGGTTCTGCAAGATGGTTAACATTTGCGCGACGCCGGAGAAACGCTCAATCGCCCAATGATCTGATCTGCGTTAGAATGATCCTACCGTAGCGTTGTGCCGCATTCGTGGAGTATCATGGCCAAAAAGAAACCAACAAATTCCCCGGCCACGCCCATCGCCGCCGTGAAGCACGCGGAGACCCGCAAGAATATTCCCACGGAAGAATTGCGCGGCTTCGTGCCCGCGGATGATCCCGCGCGGCCGCCGGCGGCGCTGTACCCGCGCAATGCGGATTTGGATCCGCAATTGGTGTGGAAGGGCAAGGACGAACAGGACGCGGCGCCGCTGGAGGCGCCGGTGGTTCCCATTTACATTCAGGAAAAGGTGCATCCGCAGGCCATTATTGAAGATTTTCGCAGTTCCGTGGCCAGCAAATCGCATGAAGCCGCCGCCGGGCTGTTTGCCGATTTCAATGGCCTTCCCGCGGAATTTGACCAGCGCGTGGATTTTTATCAGCATGATGGCCACTGGAGCAATCGGCTGATATTGGGCGATTCATTGATGGCCATGGCTTCTCTGTCAGAAAAGGAGGGGCTCAAGGGCCGGGTGCAGATGATCTACTTTGACCCGCCTTATGGTATTAAGTTTGGTTCCAACTGGCAGGTAAGCACCCGCAAACGGGACGTGAAGGACGGCCGGGCCGAAGACGTTATCCGCCAGCCCGAACAGATCAAGGCGTTCCGCGACACCTGGAAGCTGGGGATACATTCGTATTTATCTTATTTGCGCGACCTGCTGACCGCCGCGCGGGAATTGCTGACCGAAAGCGGCAGCATTTTTGTGCAGATTGGCGATGAGAACGTGCACCTGGTGCGATGCGTGCTGGATGAAGTTTTCGGGGCGGAGAATTTTTGCGCGCT
>JAJZCU010000041.1:0-2913 GCA_021828935.1 Planctomycetota bacterium
GCCCGCTCATGGCAAAGACGTTTTCGATCAAGGTGTCAACCAGAATACCATTTTTTGCCGAGACGCCGTTCGGCGCCCACTTCACGCTGATGGTGTCGGGCGATATGGGCGGAGATTTCAGGCCCTCAACGTACAACGTTGTTGCCGCAGAGGCGCTTATGGCGGCGCCGCTGGCCAAGGCGGCCAGTGCATTGTTAGTAAATTGGTAAAGCGCCATGTCGGTCGTGTTGTAGGTTAACGCGTAAGTCCCGCCAACCGCGATTCCATGCAATGAAAGCTGCATCAGGTCCGGGTTGGCCGTGGTGAGCTGCGTTGCCTGGGCGTCGAACTGCTGGTCCACTGGAACCCAGCCGCCCGTGGTGTTCTTCTCGCTGGTCGCCAAGATGTTTGATTGCCCCTGTGGGGCGTTGTTTTCGATGATGTCGACGCCTGCGTTGACCGCCGTGACAAACACGGCATCCGTCTCCGCGAACGGCACGAATCCGGGGTTTACGCGTGACGGTAATCTGCTCACCGCCTGCCGGGCTTGCCGCGACGGCCTCGACGAAAACCGTCGCGACGTAACTACCGTCGGCTTGCTCCACAAAATTTAGCGAGCTTGCGTTGAAGCTTGTGCCGGGCGTGATGTAGTCCCCACCCGAGGTGATTCCGGCGCCGTTGCGCGTCACGTTGGCGGCCTTGTCCCAGATACGCAAATCGCCAGTTGCTGGCGTGTACACGTATGGACTCGTCGCCGTGCCCGCGCCGCTGGCGGTCACGCCCAATGGGTCCGATCCGCTGTATTGCAATTCAAGGGATGTATTGGCGATGTCTGTATGCACCGGCAGGACGATGTTCATGGGCACGAAGCTTACGCCCGCAACGGGCGCCGTGCTGGGCGTTGGCGCTGCGCCGTTGAGGTTCAGCCCCGTGTAGCCTTCCGCGAAATCCGGAACGCCGTCGCCGTTTAAGTCATTGGTATTGGTTGTGATGATTTTTCCCGGGCTCAGGTGCGAGTCAATGAACTCAAGCGGAGAGACGTCGGGCGCGGCAGTGCCGTCGTTGTTGTCGCCGTCGATTTGCAGGCCCACGGTCCCCTTCTGGATCGTCACCAACTGCTGAATATCATCGAATTCTAGTTCGTTTGTGAAGTCGGCGCCGATGGTCGTGGAGAATTGCCCGGCGTTTGCGCCCAAGGCCAGCGGGCTGGTGATGAACGCGTCGCTGGGGAAGGTCACTGAACCCAGCGGGAAGCCGCCTAAGTCGCCCGGCCCGCCGCTGACATTAAACGTACCCGAGATAACCTGATAAACGGCCGCCAGCGCCGAACCCGCGTACACCCACTGGCTGGTCTGGGCGCCGGTGCTGGATGTCGAGATTGGATTATTAATTGTCAGGCCGCCGGTGATGGTCAGGTGGTCAAACGTAGCGTAGTCTCCGCCCTGCTGCGGGTTTAGGGTTACCTGATAGTACCCAGCGCCGGGAGTGCTGGGGTCGTTGGGCTCGCCCGGTGCGGTGAAGGCCGCGGAGGACGTTTGCGCGCTTGCGATGTTGCTCCAGCCGGTCTCCCCCTGGCCCGGCGCGCCCGCCGGCGGGGCGCTGGCCGTGGCCGCGGGTCCGTAGGCGTCAAAGCCGGAACTGGCTTGCGTGTCATACGGCACATTGGCGCCCTGCGGGTACAGCGGCACGATGTTGTACAGATACCGTGCCCGGAAGTAATACGTGGTGCCCGGCTGCAAGCCCGTCACGGCAATGGCGCCGGGGATGCTAACTTGCGAAGAATTCAGCGGCACCGAGCCCGGCGTGCCCTGCGCGGGCGGGGCCGCGAATCCGCTGAGCGGATTAACATCATAAACAACCTGCCAGTTGCCCGTGCCCGTTGTTGACATTTCCAGCTCTATATGCACATTAGTGATATAGGGCGATGTTGGAAACGGGTCCGGCGCCACCTGCGCATCAATTTCAGTGGAAGACACCGCCGTGGCGTTAATCACCGGCGCGGTGGGAATGGCGGCAACGTCGACGCCGGGGATTTCCACCGTGTTGCTTTGCGCGCTTTCGCCGGGGCTGATGGCAACTACAAAATACCATTGATTCGTGGAGGCGCTCAGGGCCTGCTTGAGCACTGCGGTGTTCTGCCAGCCCGGCACGCCCGCTGCGCCGCCCGACGGGTTCGTGAACTGCGTGAACGTTTTATCGTCCGCAGACGTGTAAATGTAATACGTATCGGCGTTGCTCGCCGGGCCGCTGGACGCTTGCGTCCAGTACAGCAATGCCTTTGATGTTGACAGCGGCTCGGCGCTGAGCACCGGCGCGGCGATGGGCTGAGGGTTCGGCTGAACAAAATCAAATCCGCTGAATGGCGAAACGCCCGCGCCGTTGTACGCCGCCACCAAAAACTGCGTGACCGCAGAGCCGTTCGGGCCGTCGAGGTTCCAGAAACCGTACGTGGTGACATTCGGCGGCAGGTAAATGTACTGCGTGCGTGGCGTCGCGCCGTTGACGCCGCCGACATTCACCAATTGCACAACATAGCCGTCAATGGGCTGAAGATTATTGCCGGGGGACCAACTGGCCTGCACGTCGGTGGGCGAAAGATAGGTTTCCTGCAGATTGTTCACCATGGCCGGCGGGAAAAACCCTGAACCGCCAGTGGGCGTGGCGGCGCTGGCGACATTGGAAGTCACCGGCGGTCCGCTGGAGCCCGCGGCAACAATAGTCTGGACCTCAAAATAATAGGTGGCGCCCGGCGAAAGCCCCGCCACGTTAAACGCGGTCAGATTTGGATCGTTAATCACCGCGGCAGTGGTGAAGTTGGTTCCATCGGTGGATTCCAGAACATTGTATCCGGCCACGCCAACGGCGCTGTTCATGGCCCAGCTTAGACCCACTTCGGTGGGCGATTTGGCTGCCGCTGTTAAAATAATCTGGCTT
>JAJZCU010000041.1:2923-9863 GCA_021828935.1 Planctomycetota bacterium
TGCCCACAGGCGTCTGGCCGCTGGTGACGCTGGATACATTAATAATTACGCTGCCGTCATCGTAATCACGGTCGATGCCCGGCTCGCCGTCGGCGTTGACGGCGAACGGATCAATCTCGATTTTCAGTGCATATTGATTGGTATTTCCCGAGCCCAGCGGAACGATTTGGAAATAAGGCGAACTGCCCGGACCGGTGGTCACGTTGGGGCTCGACGTCGCCATGGTCGGGGCGATGAATGGGATAACCAGGCCGGCGTCGGAAACGGTGCCGGACAACTGCTGCAATATGGCGGCAAGCGGCGAACTTGCCGTTATCCATTGGCCTTCGCCGGGCTGTGGGCTTAGGGCCGTGACATCGGGGGTCAGGGTGTCGCTGGCGAAGGGCGCGCCGACGGTAACAAGATATTGTTGGCCGCCGCCGGAGGCCGCGGGCGTGGTGACGCCGCCGGGAAATACGCCCGGCAGCGATGCGCCGTTCGCGCCGACCGCGACTACTTGGAAATCGTATGTCGTGCCGGGCGTGAGGTTGTGGACCCAGGCGCTGCTTTGGTTCGCGGCAACCGTTGTCAAGGTATTGTAGGTGCCGCCACCATCGCTGGACATTTGGATTTCATAGCCGGCGGCGGGCGTGAATGCCGTGTCGCGATTGATCCAGCCCAAATAAATATCCGTGGGTGAAATGGCCTGCTGGAACGCGACGGTGGGCGCCAACGGCACGCTGGTCACCGCCGTTACCGGGCCGGTGGCCACGCCGCCGAAGGTGGCCGTGGTGGTAGCGCCTTCGTTATGTGAGCCGGCTACGAGGCCCGTCAAGATCGGGTCCGCCATGGCAATGGTGACGCTGTTGATGGCCGTCCAATGCACGTTGTCCGTTGATACAAAACCCGTGAACACGTTCCCCTGCCGCTGCAGCATGACATACAGCGGAGCGGTGTAACTCGACGGCGTGTTAAAGTTGTAAAGGTTTCCGCTGCCGTCGCGCCAGTTCATGGCCACGCCATTGCCTGGCGTGACCACCACATCTACAAAGGGGCTGTTGGCCGCGTTGTTGGCCCGCATCATCACGCCGGCCTTGGCCCACGGGTTGGTGTTCGTTTGGCTTAATACCTCAGCGCTGATCTGTCCGTCGCCGGTTTGCGTGGTGCTTACTGCATTGAATTGGCCCTGGGCGTTCCAGATGTCGCTGCCGCTGCCGGCCACGGTCCAGGTGTTGGTGGCGCTGTTATACCCCGCCGCGCCGTAATACGGCGGCACGCCGATGTCGCTGTCGGAATACCCGGCGGGCAGGGCGTTGGCCGGCGTGACGCTCACGGTGTCAAACGTGCTGGTGTTTACGTCGGCATTGTTATGGCTTGCCACCACCAGGCCTGCGACCGAAACGGGGTTTGTAAAGCTGACGGCCTGGGTTGTGCCGATTTGCGTGTAGGTTGCGCCGTCCAATGAATAATACGCGCTGAAGTTATTCCCGGCGCGGACCAGCTTCAGGTAAAACGGGCCGGTGACCGCCGCATCGGCGCCGTTCTGCTGCGCGTAGGCGCCAGCCGTTGGGCGATACAGGAACTGCAGGCCCAGGGTGTTGGTGTACACAACATCCACAAAGGCCGCGTTCGCGGCATTTCCGTCGCGGATCATGATGCCGGTTTTGGCGAAGGCGTCAGCGTTCTGCATGCTGGCCACGCGCGCAATGACCGTCCCATCGCCGATGAGATTCTGCCCAGTCATTGTGAACTGGTCGCTGGTGTTCCAGATGTCTGAGCCGCTGCCGGAGACCGTCCAGACGCCCGTGGCGCTGTTGTAGCTGCCGCTGCCTGCGATGCCGGGGTTGCCGATGTCTTGATTCATGAAGGGCGCGTTGGTAACGGAAAAGTTGGTAAACGTGCCGGTGCGAACGCTCCGTTCGCGGTCCGCGTTGGCACCGGCGCCGGGCTTGCCTTGGGAGCCCTGGGATTTGAAGAACCCTTCCATACGCCGCACCGCGGAAAGTGGTGATCAGTGCATCGAATTTTGGGAACAAAGTCGAGAGAAGCGCAGTCGACACGGGAAGAATACCACATGTTTCCGGACGTGCAACAAAAAAACGTAAAATTTTTGATTTTTTTTGGGGCAGGCCCCGCCGCCGACAAATCGGCAAAACCTGCCCGGGTCGCGACATGTTTCCGGCCCAGGGGCAGGCGCCGGCGGGCGCCGCCTCTTGGCGAGGGTTTGGCGCGTGTCGTCGTCGAATCTGTGTTAATCTGTGGATGCCCTTTGGGCGATCTGTGGATAAAAGTCGTCGTTTGCCTGCGCCTGCGGCTGGGCTCGCCGGCATATTTATATGCCGGCTAAGAAACACTGGCGACCCGTGTTATTCGGGGGATGCACAATTCTCGGTGTAAAGCGGGCCCCCGGTGAAAAGGTTAAATTTTGCAGATGCGGCGTATGCGCCGCGCGACGGCACATTTGCGCAACGGCCGCCGCGCAACGCCGCAAAATTGTGCCGTCGGAGCGCGCCCGTCGCGGCCCAATGGGCCGGCGCGGGGGGTGGAAAATCAATGATCAAAAATGGGCCTGCGCGCGCACCATTGCCCGCCATGAAATTTTCATGCCGTTCCCTTACGGCGCCGGGTGCGGGTTCCGGTACGGAGGCATGACGGATTGTGTCGCGCAGCGGCGTGCGCAGTATAGTAGAACCGTGTCGCGAACCACACTTATTATTAACGCCGATGATTTCGGCTTTTCCACCGGCATCACCGATGGCATACTGGAAAGTCACCGCGCGGGCATCCTCACCAGCACCACCTTGATGGCCACCATGCCCGACGCCCTGCGCGCCGCGGCATTGGCCCGCGAATGTCCGGACCTTGGCGTGGGCATCCACCTTTGTCTGACCCAGGGCACGGCCTGCGCCGGCGGACTGCGGGCGCTGACCGACGCGCACGGGCAGTTTCCGCCCACGGTTTCGAAATTATTCATCACGCTGGCCCGGCGTCGCCACGCCCTGGCTGATTGTGAAATGGAATGGTCGGCACAGGTTGAAAAGGCCATGGCGGCGGGCATTGTGCCCACGCATCTGGACAGCCACAAGCATGTGCATCACTGGCCGCCGCTGGCGAACATTGCGCTGCGCGTGGCCGGGCGCTTCAACATTCCCGCGATTCGGGCCGCGCGCGAAATTGAGATTCCCGAGGTTTCCCGCCCATGGCCTTATCGCGGCGTGGCCGCGCTGGCGCAGCGCCTGGCCCGCCGGGCGGCCGAAGCGAATATCCGCGTGACCGACTGGTTTTTTGGTCTTTCAACCACCGGCGCCACGGATTGGGCCGTCTGGCAACGATTAATAGAAAATTGTCCGCCGGGCATCGGCGAAATCATGGTGCATCCGGGGTATATCTCCGGCCTGACCACACGGGATACGCGACTGTTGGCCCAGCGTACCGTGGAACAACAGGCCCTGTGCAACCCTTCCGTGAAAGCCGCACTGGACGCCCACGGCATTGCCGGCGCCACGTATCGAGCGTTGAGCATGAAGGCATAATTGACGGGCATACTCTTATTTGGGGCGGGACGGCGGCGCGCTTCTCACACGTCCTCCATCCGCACGTTGATGTACGCCTTTGGCGGCGGCTGGTTCTGGGCCGCTGGCCGCTTGTCCACCTGCTCCAGCAATTCCTGGCCCAAGTGCTTCAGAAGCGTGGCGTTGCCGTCCAGCGCTTCCTGAAGCGCACGGGCCCGCAGACGCACGGCCAACTGACCGCGGCCCTGGCGTACGGCGGCGGCAAACGGGCGTGATTTAATCTGGCGCAATGGGAGGGCGCACGCGGCGGCAATTTCCGCATCGCTTAAGCCGATGGCCGCAAGTTTTTCCACCCGGGCAGGGGAAACCTCCGCCGCCGCGGTCGCCGGTAGAATGTCCCGCGGTTTCACGGCGACATGTTCCCCATCTACCGCAGCTTGTTTTCGGGCCTTATTCCCCGCCATTTTTTGGCCTCCAAACAAATGAACAGACCATGCGCCCGGTGCTGGTTTTCACGCGATTTCCACGCAACAAACCTGGCCGGCGGCTGCCATTGGAAACATCCGTACATACCCAGTCGGGCGAACGTTTCAGGCCCGCCACCATGCCCGGATGGCTGGTGACAATGCTCAGCCGCCGACAACCCGGCCGCCGCATCGCCTGAACGGCCACGGCGTCGCGCAATACGCCGCCCACGCCAGCGCCCTGATAATCCGGCAGAACCACGATGCGGCTGATGCGCCAATAGCCCACATGGCCCAGCACCGGGGCAATGGCGGCGAATCCGCAGGGGCACGGCGGCTGGTCGGGCAGTTGCACGGTGGATAGGAAACACGGTCCGGCAGGCAGATGTCCGCTTAAATAGTGGTGGCGTGCAAACATGCCCCATACCTCGCGCCCGCAGGAATGGATTCGCAACCCCATCGCGGGCCGACAAAGCCGCCCCCGGGCCAGCCGGCCGGTGGCCATGTCCACGATCCAGTCCGGGCAAAGCCATTCACTAATATCATAATGGCAACTGATGGCGACGAATTTCTTCACCGCGGTCCGCCCGCCGCGCACGGCTTTGGCCACCGCCATGCCGCCAATTTTTGCCACGGTGCGGTCCACCACGCTGGTGAATTCGTCAAAGGCCAGCAATTCACCGCCGCTGACCAACGCCCGCGCCAGATCGCACCGGAACCGTTCGCCATTGCTTAATACGCGGTAGGGCCGCAGCCACGCCGGCGGACTGGAAAAGCCCACGGCGGTCAGCGCGGCGCAGATTTCCCGCATGGAAAGCGCTTCGCCAAAGCCATCGACCACGGCCCGGTCTGCCGGCCAGGCGGCGCATTGAAACAGCGCGTCGCCGAAAAGCTGGCGCGCCACCGTGCTTTTCCCGCTGCCGGAGGGTCCGACGATCAACCCGATTTGCCAAGGCTCATCCAGCGGCGGGGCCTGGGCGTGAATGTCCACGCGGGCGGTTTTCTCGGCGGACAGATCAAACAGTCCGCGCACCTGCTGCACGCGAAAGCTTTCCTCCACGGTGGTTTCACAAACAATATGCAGATCAGCCATGAACCCTCCGGCAGTGCGACGCAGTGTCAAAAAATTTTTGCCATATAGGGCGCTTATGCGGCAATTGACGATGGGCGGCTACAATGCATTCACCGTTATGGACATTTGCGTATCGCGGCGGCACGGGGATGCGCATCGCACGCATGGTCCGCCACGCCTGCAGCGCCGCAAAATACGTCTGCTTGTTGGCTGCCGCCGCCCCGAACGCCTTTGCGGCTTCGCGGCAAGCCAGACGCCCGCACCAAAAGGCGCCATGATGAAACGATCTCTAAAACTTTTTTCTTGACCACAGCCCCGCCGGAAGGCATAGTAAGCGGAAGGTTGTCGGCAACGGGGGTATAATCCCCCACCCCGATTGGCGGTACGGCGGAAGTTAAGTCAGCCAACCCTTGGCGCCGCTCCTGCATCGGCGGACAGTTCTGACCTGAAGAGTTACCTGCGAAGGTTGACCACGGCGTGTGACCGCAAGCGTCAGCCCTTTTCAAATACGGAGTGAATTTCATGGCGATTTCAAGACCCTCGCGCAACACGCCCCCCTACGCCTTGTTCATTTGCATTGGGCTGCTGTTAATCGCGGTAGTGCTGGACGTTTGGTTCTACCTGGGCATGGGCAAGGCCCAGCAATTGGCCGCCACTGATGGCAGCGCCATGGCCCGCTACGTGTCGCCTTCGGAGCAGAACAACGCCACGGTGCGCGCATTGCTGGCGCAGGCCCGCGCCAAGCACAACACCGCCATTGGCGAAGCGGTCAGCGAGATCAACCAGTTGGAGCACCGCATTGCGGGCACTACCGGCGTGCCGGTGGCCACCCTTACCGGCCCGAATGGAACTATCAACACCGCATTAAAAGCCGCCAAGATGGGGGGATCGTCGCTGGTAGCGGCGGTGAATTCGTTGAACGGAGAGTTGGCCAAGCAAAAGGCTCAGTCCGGGAATTACTCCAAAACGTTGGCGGCCACGCGCGCGAGCATCAAACGGCTCAATGCCCAGTTCGATGCCCAGTTGCATGCGGATAATGCCAAGTTGGCCGCCACCAACACCATTCTGGCCACCACCACCGCCCACTTGGCGAAGCTGCGGCAGCAAGTCGTCAAGCAGGCCGGCGGCTTTGAAAACAAGATGACCAAGCGCAGCGCCGCCAATGAACGGGCCTTGCGTCAATTGGTCGTGCAGGTGCAACAACAAAAGGATTTAATCGCACGGAAACAACTCCAGATTGCCGACCTGCGGCGCCTCATTGAACAATACCGTCCGAAGGGCATCGGCAGCACGTCGCGGCTGTACCAGGCGGATGGCAAAATTATCCGCGCCAGCGATGGCAGCAAAGTGGTGTTTATTAACTTAGGCCGCAGGCAGCATGTTATGCCGGGGCTGACCTTTGCCGTGTACAGCCCAAACCAGGGCGTGGGCGGCAAACACAAGAAGGGGGATATCCAGGTGGTGCAGGTGGGCGCCGATGAATCCGAAGCGCGCATCACCCATGTGAAACCCAATCAGACGCTGTTCAGCGGCGATCTAATCTCCAACCCGGTCTTCAACACCGACCGTACCCGCAAGTTGCATTTTGTGGTCTACGGCGACTTTGATCTGAACGGTACGGGCGTGCCCACCCGCTCGTCCTATGATCGCGTGGTGCGGATGATCAAATCGTGGGGCGGCGTGATTGACAAGAAATTGTCGCCGCAGACCGATTTCCTGGTGCTTGGCACGCCGCCGGCCAATGCCGTGAGCAATTTCCCGGTGGAGACGCGTCAAACCAAAGACATCGAAAAACAACGGGAAAAACAGCTTGGCAAATACAACCGTCTGGTGCAGCAGGCCACTGATGACTCCGTGCCGATTCTCAACGCCAACCGTTTTCTGGCGCTCATCGGCTTTCACAACGTGACCAT
>JAJZCU010000042.1 GCA_021828935.1 Planctomycetota bacterium
AGTTCACTCGGCATGGAAGTGGCGGCCAGCCTGGTAAAGCGCGGGCTGGAGGTCACGGTGGTCGGGCGTACCGAAGAACCATTTGAGAAGCAATTGGGCAAGCAACTCGGCCGCCGCTTCCGCGTGATGCACGAAAGCCACGGGATAACATTTTATAACAAAAGCCGCGTGCAGCGGTTTGAAGGCGATGAACGGGCCCGGCGCGTGGTGCTGGACAGTGGACACGAAATTTCCGCCGATGTATTTATTGTGGGCGTGGGCGTAACGCCCCAGGGGCGCATCGTCCACGGAATTGACCACGGCGAAGATGGCAGTATAACCGTGGATCGTTATCTGCGGGCTGCGCCGGAAGTTTTTGCCGCGGGCGATATTGCCAGATTCCCGGACTCCCGCTCGGGCCGCTTCACGCGCATTGAACATTGGCGGACGGCCGAACAAATGGGCCGCATGGCGGCGTTGAACATGCACGGGCAGGCGCTGGAATTTAACGCCGTTCCATTTTTCTGGACTTTTCAGTTTGAACTGGGTCTGGATTATATTGGCCATGCCGACGCATGGGATGAAGTAATTTTGGACGGCGACTTGGAAAAATTGGATTTTATGGCATATTATGTGCAAGACAACCGTGTGCTGGCGGCGGCCGGGGCCAACCGCACGGCACAAGCGGCGGCGTTCGCGGAGTTGATGCGTTTAAACGCGCTGCCGCCCGGGGATGAATTTCGGGCTGGAAGCATTGATTTAATCCCCCGGATGCGGGCCGCTACGCGGGCCCTGGCTTGAACAAAAAGACGAAATTTAGCATTTTAGGATAAAAAACATAAACCGCCCACTGGCGCCGCGCGGCGCCAGGGCGGCATTGCAAGGCCAAACGTTTGCACGGTTTGGTTCCGCGCCTGACTTCGGCGCGGCTTGCATGTCTAATGGTTAAACTTTAACCACAGTTTTGGCATATGGTAAGGAGAAACGATGCAGTTTCGCACGCTTGGTTCGACCGGTTTGAAGATTTCCGTCGTGGGAATCGGGACGTGGCAATTTGGCGGGGAATGGGGGAAAGACTTTGCGCAGGAAGAGGTCACCGCCATGTTGGCCCGGGGCCGCGAACTGGGCATTAACTTCATCGACACGGCGGAATGTTATGGGGATCACTTGTCCGAGGCGCTCATCGGCGGCGCCATCGCCCAGCGGCGCGCTGATTGGATTGTCGCGACAAAATTTGGGCACAAATATCACGCCCACATGACCCGTAGCGAGCCGCGGACGGCCGCGGACGTGGTGAAACAACTGGAAGCTTCACTGAAGGCGCTGAAGACCGATTACATTGATATTTATCAGTACCATTCCTGGGGGAACCGGGATTTTGACCAAACCGACGTGGTGGAAACGCTGAAAAAACAGGTGGAGGCGGGGAAGGTGAGATTTGTCGGCAACTCTTTGGCCAGCAATGACAATCTTTATCAGGCGGACAAATCCACTGGATACCGCATCAGCGTGCTGCAATTAATTTACAATCGCCTGGACCGGGCGGCGGAAAGGCGCGTGCTGGACAGCGCGCAACGCCAGAATCTGGGCGTGCTGGCGCGGGTGCCGCTGGCCAGCGGTTTCTTAAGCGGAAAATACAAGCCCGGGGACGAGTTCAAGCCCGGCGACGTGCGGGCCGGCCAAAGCAACAGCCAGCGCGACGACAAACTGAAGCTGGCGCAAGAGATATTAAAAAACGAACTGCCCGCCGGGGTGAATCCCGCGCAATGGGCGCTGGCCTGGTGCCTGAAAAATCCGCTCATCACCGCGGTGATTCCCGGCTGCAAGAGCGTGGAACAGGTGGAAAGCAACGCGGCGGCGGCGGAGTTGAAGATTCCGTGAGGCGGGCGGTAAGCGATTTGCGCCTTAAGCCGCCGAGCGTCGTAACAGTGCTCCGGCGCCAGTCGAAATAATGCCGATAGGAATTTTTACACGCAAATTTGCGTGATGCCGTGCTTGACTTTTTGCGCGATATAGCCAATGATGCTTTAAGAGGTGACGGTTATGGCCACTGCGATAAAGCACTCTCGCGTTAAATTGAAGGCACGTAAGCCGGTTTTTGGTCGGCCCGCGGGCGGCGAGGCCCGCGATTTGCGGCGACGCCATGGGCTGTCTCAGGGCCTCTTGGCCCGACTGCTCGGGGTGTCCCTGCGCACGGTCTCCGGTTTGGAATCCGCCTCGGAAGTCCCGGCACAACTGCGGCGAAACGTGGTGCAGGTGAATCGCCTCTGCGGCGCGTTGGCCCAAGCAATGGAACCCGGCTACGTTGGCCGCTGGTTGGATGAGCCCAACGAGATGCTCGGTGAACTTAAACCCGTCGAAGCGGTCGAGCGCGGCCAGATCGACTTGGTGTGGCAGGTGGTCGAGGGATTACGCGTGGGGTCGCAGCTATAACGCCCACGACCACGCTCATGCGGGCGGCCGCGGGAAAGTTGAATCAAGGCAATGTTTCCAGCAGGGCGGTAAAGCCGGTAAGTGCCTGCTGAATTCCCAATTCTCGCATATTAACAAATGACACGCAATCGGTTAGCGACCAACCTTTGTCCAAACGTGCCCCAAAAAGACTTATTGCCTCGTCTACATGCCGTTCATTGGGCGGAATGATTTTCACGCCCGGATCAGTCCTAAGAAGATTTAACAAATCGATAAATAACTGCCGGTTGATCGGCGCCGACAGCCCATCCGCGACCTCCGTTAAAATCCACGCGGTGGTGACGACCGGGCCAAGGGGTCGCGTCACGAACGTTTTGGCGACCGCGTGCGCGTGATCATTTTTGTTAAGAATGGCAAAGGAGAAGTAGGAATCGATAAAAATGGCCATCAGACGTCGCTTTGCCATGAAGATGATGGTCATGTCGTTCCGCCAAATCAACGGGCAGCCCGGATGCCATGCCCGCCAAGCGGCGCAGTTTTTCCGCCAGTTCGACAGGATGGTTCGCGGCGGCGAGTGGAATAACGTCCACCTTGCAACCCTCTGGAAGCGCATCGTCCTGGTACAAGACCACCGTCCCGTTTTTTACGTGGCCGCGATACCCCATGAACACTTGCTCGGCCCGCAGGTCTTCGGCGGAATAGTTTTGGCAGGCGATGGAAGATTGGCCACAGAGTCCACAGAGTCCACAGAGGAGAACACGATTGACGAATTAATAGAGAACGTCCCTAGTGCTGCAGGCTTTGAAATTTGGCGAAATGCGGTTAAACGATGGGGTCAAAATAATCTCTGTGACCTCGGGGCGCCCGATGGGCCCTCTGTGGCATTTCCCCGTCTTCCGGACGGACTTGGTTTCGATCACGCCCTGTCGTCCGACCAACAGGGCAAGTTGCTGGCCTTTGATGGCCGTCCGTCAGGCCGCCAAAAATTTCCAGGAAAATAGGATCATAAAATTCGACCAGCCGCTGCCCAAAATCGAACGACGTTGCACCGCCGCAATGACCACGGCAGTTATTGATTCGGCGGTCCAAAGTGGCGCAGATCCTCTTCGATTTCGGCCGGAAATTTTATCATAATGGTCATAAGCATCTGCCTTCACCCTGCCGACTTCACCGTGGCTGGCGGTCGCGCGCCATCGCGGCTTGGGCGCCTATCGGTTCACGTACGCATCCGAAATTCGACAATCCCGCCCCGCCGCCCCGTCCTTGCATCTAGTTCTGCGTCTCCGCTATATTGATCGCAGTAGCGGTCGCGAGTGACGGTTGGGCGCTGGGAATTAGTGGCCATTTCGCCCGAATGAGAAGGCTGTAGATGACGCACCAAACGCTGGCGCTGGACGGGGTCACGGTAAAGCGGTGGGACGACCTCCCGCAGGCGCAGATCGTCGGCACGCCATGGAATGGATCTGCATTCGAGGATTTGCGGAATGTCGGTACGTGTTACGCACTGTTGCATATCTTGTTCCACCACCCGCCGCGCGCTGTATTGGAACGCGTTGGCCTCGGCGCCCCGTCCTTTGTTGCCATGACGCCGGCCTCCGTCACGGCGCGCGGAGCCGGGCCGGCAATGCTTTCCTGCGTAACTGCGATGTGCCAGATACGCTCCCGCCGTGGCTACGTGGTTTCCGCATTACGGCCCCAAATAAAGAGCCATGTGCGCCGCTACCGCGGCGTTTTCGCCAAAACCTGCCCTGGCTTGGTTACCGATTATCGCCAGGACGCTATTGCGGTTGGTGCAGACGTGGAAATGCTGGCTGCGATGGCGCGGGTGGATGACTTCCGCCAATGTGGTTCGGTGCTGGGTGACATGTCATGCAGCTTTGCGTTTGCGACGGGCGGAATTGGTGGGCCACCTTCGGGCCTTTTGCATGCAGTGGCGCAGTGCTACCTGCTGCCAAGGTATTTTTCTTGGGATAAGACGCAAACGATTGCCACGGTTTGCGACGGTGAAAGAGCCATGTACAGCGTCACTTCCGTGGCCAGTGACACGGTGCTGGGGCTGGTAGCACTATTTCCGAAAGCAGAAATGTCCGAGCACCTGGCGTGCATACCAGGCTTCCCTGGCCAAAGCCCGGACTGGCGCGAGGAGGAGGACTTCACCATTCCTCCAACACCCTCGCGGGCGCGCGCCGCGGGGGGCGGGGGACGCTGAGTTCACCGCCAGCAACAGCACCCACGGATATCGCATGTAACGCGTGTCCAGCTAAGATGAAAAAACGCTTTTTACCGACGGCGCGCGAACGCTGTCCTGTATTACAACCGCAAAATGGAAGCTTATGAACAATGCTCAATATAAATCAGACGCCATGGAATTAATCTGCGACACGGCGGAGGTGCGGATTGCGGAAATTACGCTGGCCGCGCATGCCCAAACGCCCGAGCATGTTCACACGCATGCGCCCGAGATTTGTTATTGCCTATCCGGTGAATTGACCGTGGAGCATGTCGGACCGCAGCCGATGATCCTGCGGCCGGGCGATAAGAAGCGCTTCGAGGCGGGTAGCGCACATCAGTTGGTGAACCGGTCGGGGCAACCGTGCCGGTTTCTGCTGATCCACGCGGGCGGAGCCTTTGATTTTGTGCCCAAAGGGGCGTGAGGAAGACCGGAAGCGGGCGCCGGCGTACGGGGCATTAGGCGATCCGTCGTAGCGCCATATTAATGCACCAACTGGCTCATGCGGAAGATCGGCAGGATAATGGACATGGCAATGAAGCCCACGATGCCGCCCATGCAGATGATCATGATGGGTTCAATTAAGCTGGTACAAGTCTTGACGGTGGCCTTTAATTCTTTGCTGTAAAATTTTGCGACGCTATCGAGGGTTTCGCCCAGTTTACCGGACTCTTCACCGGCGGAGATCATCTGCACCACGGCCCGCGGCAGAAGCGTGCTTTTTTGCAGCGGCGTGGTGATCTTTTTCCCCTGCTTCACCGAGGCGTATACCGCGCGCCACATCCGCCGGTACAACGTATTGCCGGAAATGTCCGCGGTAATCGCCAGCGTATCGAGCATCGGCACGCCGGCGTTCACCAGTTCGCCCATGGTGTGCAGCGAACGCGTGATGTACAACGCCCGGAACATGCGCTTAAATATCGGCACGCTGAGTTTCATCTTATCAAACCAGAGGCGACCGCCGGGCGTGCGTATAATGGTAAAAAAAGCCCAGATTGCCGCGCCCAGGCCCATCAGCAGAAAATACCAATAAGTACAGACAAAATGGGACAAGAATAGGAGAATCTTGGTGGGCAGCGGCAGCATGTTTTCATGGCCTTTGAACACCATGACGAACCGGGGCACCACGAAGGTCAGAAGAAACGTGGTGGTACACACGGCCATGGTGCCGATGACGCCGGGATAAATCATGGCGCCGGTGACCATGGACCGCGTTTCAATTTGCTGGTTGAGATAATCCACCAGGCGTTCAAGCATCTGGGCGAATGATCCGGAAAGCTCTGAGGCCTTCACCATGTTGATGTACAGGGAACTGAATACCTTGTGCTTGGCCAGGGCGTCGCTGAAGCTTTTGCCGCCTTCAACATCCTTTTTCATTTGAATGAGCATTTCCTTGAATTTGGGATGCTCCGTTTGTTCAGAAATGCCTTCCAGCGCCGCGCGGATGCTGATGCCGGCCTTGATCATCACCGACAATTGGTTGCTAAAATTGGCGACTTCCTTCAAGCCCGGGCCGGTGGAAAATTTGTTGTTGAGCATGCTCAACAAATTGGTTTGGCTTTTGGATACTTCCAGCGGGGCCAGGGCCAGAATGTAGGCGTTCTGGCTGCGCAGCATCTCTGCGGCGGCGGTCATGCCCGGGGCGTTAAGCACGCCAGACTGCACCTGGCCTGAAGCCTGTTTAATTTCATAACGAAATGCGGGCATTGCCTACCTCACGTTTTTGCGATCGACGGCGTCCACAGATTTGACCAACGCAGCAAAGCCGCAACCGAAGGCCAGAACCAACCGAACCGCGGATTTCGCCGGTTAACGCAGATGCGAGGTCTCCCGTGGCGGTAAAAATCTGTGAAAATCTGTGCAATCTGTGGATTCCCTCGTCTTTCGGGGCGTCTACGCGCGGGGCGCGTTTTCACGCCACCAACTGCCGCTCCAGTTTTTCCGGGTGATGGGCCATGGCGACAGCATCGTCCCGGCTGATTTTTCCGTTCAAGAACAATTGTTTAATAGCCGTGTCCATCGTTTGCATGCCAAACTGCCGCGATGTTTCGATGACATTCTGAATTTCGTACACGCGGTTCTCGCGGATTAAGTTCCGCACGGCGGGCGTGCAGATCAACACTTCCACTGCGGGAACCATGCCCGGCTGGTCCACGCGCTTGAACAGCACCTGACATATCACCGCCTGCAGCGTGTTGGATAACATGGATCGAATTTGGTTCTGCTGGCTGCCGGGATAAATATCAACAATACGTTCAATGGTTTGCGCGGCATTGTTGGTGTGCAGGGTGGAAAGCACGAAGTGGCCGGTTTCCGCGGCGCTGATGGCGGCGCTGGTGGTTTCCAAATCGCGCATTTCGCCGACTAAAATAATATCCGGGTCTTGCCGCAGCACATGTTTTAAGCCGCTGGAAAAACTTGGTACATCGCTGCCGACCTCGCGTTGTTCAATGGTGCATTTGTTGGAATGCAGGATATATTCCACCGGGTCTTCCAGCGTGATAATGTGTTTGTGGTAGCGTTTGTTCATGGCGTCAATCATGGCGGCCAGGGTGGTGGTTTTACCGGAACCGGTATCGCCGGTGACCAGCACCAGGCCGCGGGGCAGATAGGTTAAGCGCGTGACAATTTCGGGCAGGCCCAGATTTTCCAGGGCGCGAACCTTGTCGGTAATCAAACGGAAGGCCATGGCCACGCTGCTGCGTTGATAATGGGCGTTCACGCGGAAGCGGGCAAAGCCGGGCATTTCATAAGAAAAGTCGGAATCGCGCTTTTCCAGAAACGCCGTGAGCCGATGCTCGGGCAGCATTTCCTTGAGCATGCGCAGGGCACTTTCGGCGGTGAGAATGGGAAAATCCAACGCGGCCATTTGGGTGCGCACGCGCATCATGGGAGCGTGGCCCACCACCAGGTGAATATCGCTGGCATTATTATCAACCGCGGTTTTAAGCATGTCATTGAGCATGGACAAGGCGCGCACTCCCGAAAAAGATCAAACAGGCCAGCCGGCCCTGGGGGCGCGGCTGCGTTAGGGGAAACACGAAGGTCTCATGTGGGTATCGGCAAAAACAGCACGCGGCTGAGGTGGGCCGGGAATCCGCAGGGGCGTGTTTGGGGCGCGTCCGAGAATCAGAGGGCTGGGTGTTGCGGATTCCGGTGGCGGAGAAAATTTGAGGCTCATGTGAAGGCTCACGATGAGGCTCATGTGAGGGCTCACGCCGTACACCACGAACGGCGGGATTGCCACACAGTGCGCCAATGGGCTACCATGTCGCCATGAACATTGGCGTGGTAAAAGAAGTAAAAAGCGATGAGTACCGCGTGGGCATGGTTCCCGCGGGGGTGCAGGCCCTTTCCGCGGCCGGGCACACGGTGCGGGTGGAGGCGCAGGCGGGCATCGGCTCAGGCATTTCCGATGAAGAATATCTGCACGCGGGGGCGCGAATCGCGCCAGATGCGGATGAAATCTGGGCGTCTTCTGATTTAATTGTGAAGGTAAAAGAGCCCCAGGAACAGGAATTTGCGCAGATGCGCCACGGGCAGTTTGTGCTGACCTATTTTCATTTCGCCGCCGACCGCGCCCTGACCAACGCGTGTCTTAAGGCCGGCATTTGGGCCATTGCTTACGAAACAATTCGCGACCGCGCCGGCCGGCTGCCCTGCCTGACGCCCATGAGTGAAGTGGCGGGGAAAATGTCAATTCAGGAAGGCGCCAAGTATCTGGAACGGCCCATGATGGGGCGGGGTATTTTATTAGGCGGCGTACCGGGCGTGGCGCCGGCCAATGTGGTGATACTGGGGGCGGGGATTGTGGGTCATAACGCGGCGAAGGTGGCCGCGGGTCTGGGCGCCAACGTGCGGCTGATGGATATTAACTTAGAGCGTCTGCGCTACCTTGACGACGTGATGCCCAGCAATGTTTCCACCATTTATTCGGATGCGTGGACCATTCGCGAAGCGTTACGCGACGCGGATTTGGTCATTGGCGCGGTGTTAATCCCCGGCGCCCGGGCCCCGCGCCTGGTCACAAAACAAGATTTAGTTAGCATGAAAAACGGCAGCGTGATCGTGGACGTGGCCATTGATCAGGGCGGGTGCATTGAAACCAGCCGGCCCACCACCCACCACGCGCCCACATTTGTAGTGGATGGCGTGGTGCATTATTGCGTGACCAACATGCCCGGCGCCGTGGGCCGCACCAGCACCTTCGCGCTGTGCAACGCCACCTTCGCGTACGTGCAGGCCATTGCGCAAAACGGGTGGGAGAAAGCCGCGCAAGCGGATCCCGGACTTGCCGCGGGATTGAACCTGCGGCAAGGGGAAATCGCGAATCCCGTGGTGGCCGCCGCGCTGGCCGGGTGAGGGCCTTCCAGAGACGCGCGGGCGTCACGACTTATACGCCCCAGAAGATCCCCAGCCGTCGATTTTCGTATTATTGCCAATCACCCAGCCAGGCAACGTGCTTTTTCAATGGCGATAGCGCCAGCGCATTTACCAGCCTCCTGTCGGCCGTCACCATAACGGCCTGCAGGCGCACGGCTAGCGCCAGGTAAATGCAGTCATATACGCTGCGATCTGTTGCTAAGGCAAGTTCCAAAGCGGACTGTGCAAGCGAGTTGACCGGGCTTTGTATGAGGGGCAAGGCCGCCGCGTCAAATAGCAGAGATGGCTTCGGCCGCGTTAATCTGCCGTTGCCGATGACGTTTCCAGACGACGCTCGCAACTTCGACGAAAATAAAATCCGGGACATAGAGCGTGTCTTGCCCAGCAAGTAAGGCACGGGCTGCCACTGCGTGTTGTTCCGCAAAAAAAGCGGCGGCCACAACGCTGGCATCGACAACGATGCTTTTCATCGCTGACGCGCCTGGCGGATCAGGGCGACACTGCCCGAAAATTTTCGTCCTCTGAACCTTTTATGCCACCGCTCAAACATTTGTGTAATTTGGGCGCTCTCCGGTGCGGCGGCTTGCTCCAGCACGGTCTTTACCTCTTTTTGCAAAGAGTGCCGATTTCGCCTTGCGTTGTCCTTAAGGCCGTTTACGGCCTTGTGGCTTAAATTACGAATTAAAATGTCAGGCATCGTACACCGACTTTCCGAACAGCCACATTTGGGCGGCGCCGCAGCCGACAGGCGCCTGCGGCTGGGCTGAT
The DNA here is from genome assembly GCA_021828935.1 of Planctomycetota bacterium. Taxonomy (GTDB): domain Bacteria; phylum Planctomycetota; class Phycisphaerae; order WQYP01; family WQYP01; genus JAJZCU01. The sequence goes on from JAJZCU010000042.1 coordinate 9,773, forward strand.
GAAAACCCCCGCCCGTAGTTCATCCCGTTTTTGTTGCGCTGGAAAAGGCCGCTGTGC
>JAJZCU010000043.1 GCA_021828935.1 Planctomycetota bacterium
ATGTTCCGCAGCCCCCGGATGGCGGCCGATGGTGATCACGGGCGGATGTTCCACCAGCATCACCGCCCCGCCGGGCAGCTCGCCGGAAAGTACTTTGGCGTGCAAATCCAGTTGCAGTTGCCAAGCCGCGTTGTAGTCAAGCAGCCCCGCGTCCACGATGCGCGGCCCGGGCACCGTAAGCGCATTGCCCGCCGAAATCCGCGTGTCAATTCCATTCACGATCCCGCACCCACCGGCTTTTTCTTCGGTTTATTGTTGCCAAGATGTTTGGCAAGTGAATCCGCTTGGGTAGGGCGCCACGGAACGTTAGCCTGCCCCGCGCGGGCGCGGCAACAACGCTGAAACTTCTGTGTTCACGGCGGGTTACCGTGCGCCGGCTTTGTTTTTCTTGGGAGCGCTGCGCCGGCGGCTGTTGCCGAAAGAGCCTGCGAAAATTTTGCCTTTGCGTGTGCGTTTATCGCCTCGACCCATCATGAGTCTCCGTTTAATAGTTAATCTTCTTTGCGGATGGAATGACGTTGCGCCAAGGGCTTGGCGCCGCGACCCATCTGGTAACGCAGTATACGGCGGGGCCCAGAAAAAGGGAAACGCCGGGCGCGTTCCTTCAGGCGACGCTGCGCCGACGGCGCCGCAGCGGAACCGTGCAACATGCGCCAACCGCCAGCAGCAGGATGGCCGAGGGTTCGGGCACGAACGTGGTGTTGATGTCATGAAAGGCTTGGCTGGCCAATAACTGGTCCGCGGCGGTGGTGGGGTGGGTGGTGTCCCAAAAGAAGTAATGGTTCGGGTTAACGTTCGAGAGACCCTGGGCGGGCGTTGTCGTGTTGGTAAAACCATACTTTGCTGGGTTCGCCACAACCGTGTTGGTTAATGCGTAGGCGTTTTCTCCGATGATATGGATCCCCGGATTGGCGGCCTGCAGGCTCGTGATGTCGCTTTGCCAAGCACTGTTAAACGTGGCCGTGGCGCTGGCGGCAGCGGCTTGCGCCAGCGTTCCCGCGGCGATCGCGGCGGGGGTGAGGTTCAGCGGCGGCAGATTAACCCACATAAAATCCCGGCCGCCCGCATTGTAAATCTGCTGAATTTCATGGTCTATGTTGATGGCGGCGGTCGCGGCGGCCGTGTCGATGGTAAAAGGGTTGGAAGCGGCGGCCTGTGCGATATCGTTTGCCCCGCCTAAGAAAGTATAAAGGGCGTTGGCCGGCGCGGCTGGACTTCCTGTTAAGAATGTATTTACCTGTGTCTGCATCCCCGGAATTTGGCTGCCGACGCCAGTACCGTATGTGCCCGTCACCGCATCGGCATAGGCATAATCTGTGCCGCCAAGCAGGGACGCCTTAAGCGGGGAAAAATTCAGAAAATTGTTGTTAAGCTGCTGCACCCACACGCCCAGGATGTTGGTACTGGGCGTGGTATCCGCGCCGTCGGTGTACTCACCGGGCGCGTACGCCGGCGGCGGGGCCGGGTAGTGTGTGGCGCTGTTGGCGGTGGCGGCGGCGAGATTGCCAACATCTGAAAGGCTGTCGCCAAACACCACAACTTTATTGAATGGTAGGGTATTGGCCCGTGCGGCCGCGCATGCTGACATTGCCGCCGCGACAGCCGCCGACAAAAACATCAAAGAAATAGTCTGGGTTGAAAAAGCAATACGCATGGGTTCTCCTTCCGTCGGCATGCACCATCATAAAATTACGGCATGAGTATAGAGCAACCCCAGCGGGACTGCAAATGAGCCTCGACCCGGATGCCCGGACAATTTTTTCCAATTTGTGCGCGTACCTTGCTGCGGCGCTGCGTTTACTGGTTATGGACGTGCCGACCATGATGCCCCATAATGATGCAACTTGATCCCTGTGCCGTGCGCCCAGAAGCTTGGCATTATTCAAACTGGAGACCCTCAATGAAGTCAAAATCAACCGTCAACCGGTCCCGCGCGGTGATCGCCGCCGCTGCACTTTGCGCGTTAGGCGGATGCGCCACGTATCGGCACGCCACGCCGCGGTCGTCTCAGGGCCCCGCCTGGCATGCGCATAAATGGGTCAAACGCCCGGTCCAGCGGAAGGGCGTGATTACCATGGGCACTGTGCCCCTGACGCTTCTGGGCAAACCGGTGCATGTGGGCGAACGTGCGCCGGCATTCCGGGCCGTGGCAAATAACATGACCGTGTATCATTTCCGGCCGGGACACGGGCGGGTTTGGATTCTCTCGTCGGTGCCGTCGCTGGATACGCCGGTGTGCAGCCGTGAAACCAGAACGTTCAACATTGATGCGGCCAAGTTGGGCCACGGCGTGCGGATTCTCACGATCAGCATGGACTTGCCGTTTGCACAAAAGAAGTGGTGCGCAGCCAAGGGCGTCAAACGGGTTCGCACCGTGTCAGACTACCGCTTCCATTCGTTTGCTAAAAAATACGGCGTGTTGATCAAGCAAATGGGGCTGTTGGCCCGGCAGGTGCTGGTGGTGGGAAAGAATGGCAGAATCACCTACATGCAACTGGTGCATAATATTGCCCACCAGCCCAATTACGCGGCGGCATTGGCGGCGGCGCGAAAGGCCGCCGCGAAGCGATGACTGATAGTTAAAAAAAGCGGCCCGCCCGGCAGTGTCCGGAGCAGGCCGCTTATGTCAGTAGGAATTTAAATCGCCGCGCTGCGCCATTGCGTTGCTTAGCGCATCGCCACGCCGTGTTCCTTGTGTTCCAGCTTCACCGCCATGCGGTAATGCTTTTTAAGCACAAGAATCGTCTTATTTAAGAAGGCCGAAAGATGGGAATACCGCATGGCCGGACGGGCCTTTTCGAGCATGGCGATGGCCTTCTTGTGGTCCCGCGCCATGGCGGAGAGGAACTTTTTGTCGAAAGACGCGCCGTGCAGGCGCTTTAGCGCCGCCATCTGCCGCATTTGCTTTTTCAGCGTATGCCGCTTGCGCGCGCTCAGTTGCCGTGGTTTGAGAATCGGGACATTTTCCTGCCGGGCGATCTTAAGAAGCATGTGGTCGCACTTCGTATGGTCGCGTACTAGCATCTTGCCATAACTGCGTACGCCGGCTGTGCCGCCGAGGCGCCCGGCCAGGCCGCCTGCCTTTATTTCCATTATGTTCACTTGATGAATCATGGAAAGCAGCGAGCTTTGTTTATGCAGGGCCATTCTGGCGCCCCGTTGAATCCCGCCCGCGGGTTGCATGGGCCCGCCCGGATTGACGGTTCCGGTGGTCTGTCCGGATGTCAGCCGGCCGTGAATGCCCCCGCGCATAGAGCGCGCGTTTGCGTGGCCGGAACTGGCTCCGGCAACAACCGCGGCGCACGCGATGGCCGCGCAAAAAGTGAACCGTGAGCGTGGCGAAATAATCATGAGAGGTGTCCTTTTTCAGAGGATGACGGAAGTCAACTGCGACAATCGCAGCCAACCATGCAGCATTGTTGGATTGCAAACGGCAAGCCGTGGCGAGCCTCAGCATGTCCATAGCCGTGCATGTGCCGTTGAAACCCACCGTTCAGGCTTGACCGTTGTTTCAGGGGTATCTAGCATAGCGCCAGACTGCAATTCGGCCCACGCCATGGGCGGGCGATTGTAATGTGAAGGAACTCCGTCGTTGGCTGGCCGATTTGCGGCTGACATGTTGGAAAAAAATTGTCACAACAGGAAATGTTTTCGATGGCCAAAAAAACTGTAAAAGAAATGCCGGTGGCCGGCAAAAAAGTTTTAGTTCGGGTTGATTTTAATGTGCCGCTGGATGAGCAGGGACACATTACCGATGACCGCCGAATCGCCGCAGCGTTGCCAACAATACGCAGCATTGTGGACCGGGGTGGAAAGGCCATCTTAATGAGCCATCTCGGCCGGCCTAAGAACGGCCCGGAAGCCAAGTTCAGTCTGCGGCCGGTCGCTGCGCATCTTGGCCAGTTGCTTCACAAAACCGTAAAGCTGGCGCCGGACTCCGTTGGGCCCGCGGTCCAGAAGATGGTCGGTGAAATGCGTGATGGCGACGTGGTGCTCCTGGAAAATACGAGATTTCACAAAGAGGAAGAAAAAAATGATGCGACGTATGCCGCCGAACTGGCCGGTTTGGGCGACTTGTACGTCAATGACGCCTTTGGAACCGCGCACCGGCAGCACGCGTCAACCTTCGGCGTAGCGGAAAAGCTGGGCGCGGGCAGGACCGGTGTGGGCTTTCTGATAGAAAAAGAATTGAAATTTCTGGGTAGCGCACTGGAACATCCGCAGCGGCCATTCGTGGCGATTCTTGGAGGCGCCAAGGTCTCAGACAAAATCGCGGTGATCGAAAATCTGCTTTCCAAGGCGGATACAGTGCTGATAGGCGGGGCGATGGCCTACACGTTTTTTTTGGCGCAGGGCAAGACCGTCGGTAACTCATTGTGCGAAAAAGGCAAGGTGGATTTGGCAAAGCAACTGCTGCAAAAGGCCGGCGGCAAAATCCTGTTGCCGGTGGATACGGTGATCGCGTCAGAAATGACCGACACCGCCGCAACCCGGATTGTAGAGGGCGATATCCCGGCCGGGCAGGAGGGCTTTGACATCGGCCCGAAGACGATTCAAATTTATAGTCAAAAAATCCGTCAGGCAAAAACCGTCGTCTGGAACGGACCGATGGGCGTGTTTGAGAAGAAACCTTTTCAGGCCGGCACAAAAGCCGTTGCCCATGCCGTCACGGAGGCCACCGGCGGCGGCGCGGTGACGATCATCGGCGGCGGCGATTCAGCGGCGGCGATTGAACAGTTTGGTCTGTCGGAGAAGGTTTCGCACGTTTCCACCGGGGGCGGCGCCAGCCTTGAATTTATGGAAGGAAAAGGCTTTCCCTGCATCGACAATTGGATAATCAATGAATTAATGTTCGGGGCATTTGTCGGCGGGGAACCAATATCGTCGCCGGAAGCAACCGGCGTTTTTTAAGGAAGAAACGTAGACAAGGAAAGCCAGACCACGGCTTGGTTGATTATGGTAGAAAATATTTTTAAGCGTCCACCGCATCTTCCACTGATCGCCCCGTCCATGCTGGCGGCCGATTTTGCGCAACTTGGGAAAGAGGCCCGCAATGTGCAGGAAGCCGGGGCTGATTTGCTGCATATTGACATCATGGACGGCCACTTTGTGCCAAACCTGACCATGGGGCCGGACATGGTCAAAGCCCTCGCCGCCGCCTGTACGCTCATGCAGGATGTGCATTTAATGGTCACCGACCCGCAAAATTACGTGGACCCGTTTATTAAGGCCGGCGCTGGAAGTCTCACCTTTCACGTCGAGGCGCCCGGAGCGGCCGCCGGAAAGGCCCTGGACCTGGTACATCGCATTCACGACCTCGGCGCCACAGTGGGCATCGCAATCAACCCCGAAACTCCGGCCGAAGCATTGGAGCGCCTGCTGCCGGAAATTGATTTGGTCAATGTGATGACGGTGCATCCAGGCTTCACGGGACAGGCCTTCATGCCGGAGATGCTGGGCAAGGTAAAGTATCTGCGGCATGTGCTGGGCCCGCACCAGCGGCTGGAAATTGACGGCGGCGTGGGTATTCGCACCAGCCACGAAGCGCTGGAGGCCGGCGCCGATGTGCTGGTGGCCGGGGCGGCCGTCTTTCGGGGTTCTGAACGGGCGGGAACCATCCAATTGTTACGCGGCGATTATCCCAAGTAACGCCGTTGTCCGCCGCTTCTTTTGGCTTAGTAACTTTATAAGGAAATATGCATGGGTCTTCTGGAAGGCAAAAAAGCGCTGGTGTTTGGCGTGCTTAATGAATATTCAATCGGCTGGCACATTTCGCAGTCGCTGCATCAGCAGGGTTGCCAACTGGCGTTTTCTCATCTGCCGGGCGAAAAGATCGAACGCCGCGTGGTGAAGGCCGTGGAACCGTTCAAACCCGCATTTCTGGCCCCATGCGACGTCAGCAAAGATGAAGATGTGGCCCGCACGTTTGAAACCGCCAAAGAAAAATTCGGCGCGTTTGATTTTCTGATACATTCGCTGGCGTTTGCCCCGGCTGAGGCCTTGCACAACCCGTTTTTGGAAACCAGCCGCACGGCTTGGAACACGGCCTTGGACGTCAGCGCGTATTCGCTGGTGGCCCTGACGCGGGCCGCGTTGCCGCTGATGAACGCCAACGGCTCCATTATCACGATGACCTACCTTGGCGCTGAAAAATATATTCCCATGTACAATGTGATGGCGGTGGCCAAGGCGGCGTTGGAGTGTTCCGTGCGTTATCTGGCGGCTGAATTGGGCCGGAATGAAAAACATGTGCGGGTAAACGCCATCAGTGCCGGGGCGATTAAAACGATGGCGGCGCGCGGCATTGGCGACATCGACAAAATGATGACGCATTACAATGAAAAAGCGCCGCTGCCATGGGACAGTGACGACGCAGCGACACATGTTGGCAAGACTGCATTGTATTTATGTAGCGACTTGTCAAGCGGCGTGACTGGTGAAACTATTTATGTTGATGGCGGATATAACATTGTCGGGTGGTGATGGAAACGCGAGTCACCCATGGTTCAGCCGGTATCCAGGCCGCCGGGGCGCTGCTGCGTGCCGGTGAGGTTGTGGCGTTTCCAACCGAAACCGTGTACGGCCTTGGGGCTGACGCCACGCGCGGCGATGCCATCCGCAAAATTTACGCAACCAAGGGCCGGCCATCGCATAACCCGCTGATTGTACACGTCACCGGGATTGACCAGGCCCAAGCCGTCAACGGCTTGTTACCAAAAAATGCCCGGCGGGTGGCCGAGGCGCTGTGGCCCGGTCCGCTGACGCTGGTAATTCCGCGCGGCGGCCACATCTGCCCGGAGGTTGCCGCCGGCGGGCCAACGGTGGCGCTGCGTGCCCCGGCCCACCCCGTGGCGCAGCAACTTCTGGCGGCGGCCAACGTGCCGGTGGCTGCGCCCAGCGCCAATATTTCCGGCCATACTTCGCCCACCACCGCACAGCATGTCTGGGACGAATTGCACGGCAAAATTCCACTGATTTTAGACGGCGGACCGTGCGCGGTGGGTTTGGAATCAACCGTGGCCGAAGTCGGGGAAGACCGCATTCGCATTCTCCGGCCCGGGGCGGTCACGCTTGAACACATCCTGGACATACTTGGCAATTTTAAGGGAAGCATCAACCCGGCCCAAATGCCGGCGGCCTCCGGTCAGCCGCTGGCCAGTCCGGGCCTACTGGACCGGCATTATGCCCCGGATTCGTCGACGTTCCTGTTTGATCCAGCGCAGTGGGATGCGGTGCGGGCCTATTTGCGGGAACAGGGCCCCGGCTTCACGGCCACGTTAATATCTTATTCCGCCGATATCCGCCTCCCCGCGCCGCACCGCACATTCATGCTGCCCAATGACGATGCCGGCTATGCACGGGGCCTGTATGACGCGCTGCGCACGTTGGACGCCATGCGCCCAAACGCCATCTTCGTGCTGCTGCCGGTAAATGAACGCGGACTGTGGCCGGCGGCAACGGACCGCCTGCGCCGGGCGGGCCGGTATTTTCATCGTAAGGAAATGCCATGATTCCCCAGCACGGAACGCTGGAAATTTCCAGAAGCCGTTTGGCCCACAACATCAAGGTGTTGCGGCGGCGGATCGGTCCGGCCGGAATTTGCGCCACGGTGAAGGCCGAGGCCTACGGGCACGGGCTGCGGGAAATTTGTGAATTATTGCCGGACAATGGCGTACAATGGGCCTGTGTTTATTCGCTGCGCGAGGCCCAAAGCGTGGCTACATGGGGCCAAAAAAAGTTAAAGGTGCTCGCATTGGCGCCGTGGAAAGTGGGCGAAACCGAACCGGAACTGCTGGGGGCATCGCTGGACGATTGGGTTCCGCAAATACGCGTCACCGTGTCCGGCGATGATTATTTGCTTCTTCTGGACATGCTCGCGGAAACCAAATATGGATACCGCAATGGGCATCCACCCATATCCGTTCATGTGCAAATTGATACCGGCCTGACCCGCGGCGGCGCGGACGCAGGCGCCCTGGCGGAGCTCGCGGGTTCAATCCAGGTACATCAGGGCCTGCGGCTGGAAGGCTTGTTCATGCACCTTTCGCACGGCGACGTGCCGGGACACGAATCCATTGATCAGCAAATCGACGCATTTTTAACCGCGGCGTTGCCTGTTAAAGAAAAGCTGCCGGAACTGTTGCTGCACGCCCAAAACTCGGGCGGCGCCTGGCACTGTTCCCGGAAGTTGTCCCGCCACTTTGACATGGTGCGCATTGGCATAGCCATGTACGGCCTTCAACCATCAGCGGAGAATCCAATTGCGCACCTCAAACCAGTTGCCCGGCTGGTTGCGCCGATCCTGCACATCCACCGCCGGCCGGCGGGCACAGGCGTTGGGTACGGCCATACTTTCATAACAACAAGGCCCAGCGTGCTGGCCGTTGTGCCCGTGGGTTATGCCGACGGCTATCCGCGGGCCATGTCCAACCGCGGCATTGTGCAAATTGACGGAAATTCCGCGCCGGTGGCGGGGCGGGTGAGCATGGATCAAATTGTCGTGGATGTAACGGATTTGCCGGCGGATTCCGTGCAAAATGGGCGGCAAGTTACCGTGATCAGCAATGACCCCGCCGCTCCCAACTGCATCGACGCCATCGCCGCCGCCTGCGGCACCATTGGCTATGAAATCGCCACCGGCCTGGGCCAGCGTTTGGCGCGGAGGGTGGTGGAATAAGCGGTGGTGCGGGCGCCACGGCTCGGCGAAATACATCAATTTGGATCACTGACCGTTGGAAGGTGCTCTCCGACGTGGCCGATCAAAAGCTTGCCCTTGAGTTCCCAATGAAAATATATTCGCCCCGCTCCGGGCGTAAAACGTGCATGCCAGCTAAACGTTCTGCTTTGGCCGTGGGGACATGCAAACGTGCGCTCGGCGCCAAATCGCCCGAGCGTGGCGGTGGATTCGGGCGAAATCTTGCAGGGAGCCTGCTCCCTCGCCTCGTCCCAATGGGTGGACGCATGCTCTCCCCGCCATGCATCAAGCTCGGCGAGCCGCTTTACAATTTGCAGCAGGTGCGAAGCGCTGCCATTAAAGTTTTGTAGTTGGTTGTGAACATTCTCGCAGAAATCCAAAATCGGGAACTTTTCGGCGCGCTTTTCCCAAATGTCGATCGCCGAATCAATACTAATTGCTAATTGCTGGCGGACCCAGTTGAGGTTTTGATCAAAGTGTTCATTGTTTGAAAAATGCGGTTGGTTCATCTTCTTCGTAACTATTTCGCAATCGCTGTTCAGCGTGCGAACGTCAAGTTCCACCGTGGCGTGGTCCCAGGCGGGCGCCGACGCAAAACTCATGGCAATGCCAGAGTTCAAATGGGCTGCCGCAAGCTCATACGCTACCGTTCCTTGGCAAAAAACTTCGCAATTGGCCTCCGTCTGAGCGCGGTGAACGTCCTTTGGGATGAGATGCCAACGCGTGACCGCGTCACGGAAGTACGTGCGCAAATCCCGGTCGATCGCGTTGTCATTGAACCACTGGCCCAACATATAATTCGGCGCCAACCGCAGATTGTTCAGGAACTCACGCGGCACGCGCAAGGGCAGCGTGGTTCCCAGTGTTTTCCTCGCGTGTCGCAGCGCGGTAATAAAGTTTGCGATATTTTGACGCCCGGCGGCCATGTCGGGCGCCGGCGGCGTCAGCGAGAGCTCATTGAAAAAAATTTCAAAGGGCACTGGTCCCCTCGCGCGGCGTCATGAGGCGGTCCAATACTTTGTCCGTCTCATCAAAAAAGCCTTCAGGCCACTGGTCGAGCCGCCCGTCGGCATCAATCACAGGCGTCTTCACCACGCTGGCGCCAGCATCGCTGCCGGCGCCGCG
>JAJZCU010000044.1 GCA_021828935.1 Planctomycetota bacterium
CATTGGCCGGGGAACCCGACGGCGGCACGACCAACCCTCTGCGGCAGTACGTCTGGGGCAACTACATTGATGAGTGCATCCAATTAACAACATTCGCCGCCCTTGGCGCCCAAAACCTGCCCGTCGGCACGTATTACCTGCTGCAGGATTTGTTGTACCGTGCCGTGGCATTAACAAATTCCACCGGCGGCATTGTGGAAGCCTACGATACCGACGCCTACGGCAACACGCTCATCTTCACCGCGCCGGATCCCAGCGGAAACTGGTTCAGCGGCGCCGCCACACAAGGCACCTTCGGCGCCAACGAGATCATCTTCTGCGGATACCGGTTTGACCCGGAAACCATTCTTTATTATGTGAGGAATCGCACTTACAACCCCGCGCTGGGCCGGTGGTTGCAGCGGGATCCGATTTGGTACGCGGATGGCGGGAATTTGTATGAATATGCTCGCGGGAGCGCGGTGACGGCACTCGACCCCGCCGGCGCCTGCACCTGGGGCGAGTGGTTTTTAGGTATTTGTGGTGCAGCGGACAACGGCAGGCAACAGGCGAGGATGAATGCCCGGCGAGCCCGACAGCTTTTAAGAAAATTTCCACTGGCCAGCCGCGCGAGGCGTGGGGAGCTGCGAAAAATCCTGCATATTGAGGCTGGGGTTGAGGGAAAGAACTTCGCGTCCGGCGCGCTCTACCGCGGATTCGTTGCCTGCAAGCGTCGGCGCGGCGAGAGCGTATACGAATGTACGAATCGCTTGGCGGCCGGATCGGACGTGCTGGGCCGCGCCACGGCCGCGATTGTCAAGCCGATCACGAACCCGATAGGCCGCTGGGTTGCGAAACGCGGGATCGGGCAATTACCGATCCCGATCATTGGGCCCGTGGACTCGGGGGTCAGCGCGATCCTCGCAACGCTGGCGCAGCTGATGGCGGCGAACCCGCGGATTGCAGCGGTCGGCCAGTCGATCCGCAGCATGATCGACGAGATGGTTTCGCAGGGTGCCGACCAGGCCGCGATCGGTGAGGCAGTCGAGTTCGCCGAAATGAACGCCCTGCGAGCCGCCAACGCGGCGCTCGCCGGTAGGCTCGCGGCTCCGTTGCAGGGCTTGGCAGGCTGGGCAGCGTACAAGGCTGGGCTTTATACGGGCAGCTTCCTGGAGTGCGAATGCTGTCCGGGGGGCAGTGTTTGAACGCAGCCCCTTCTGCTTGCCGTAGCGTAGTCCAGAGGGGGGCGGGTTTCGGGTGCTGCCGATGAAGAACGCTTACCAAGAGACCCTGAAGCCGCAAACGCTTCCGCCGATGTCGGCGGCCCAGGAAATCTTGTTAATAAATGAATTCCCAAGGCGGGTTTCGTTCGCGGGGGTCATGCGTAAGGCGTTATTACTTTCTACGCTCGCGGCGCTGGGGCTAGCCGTTCTGGTGGTAGCGTATGGCGTGGTCAACCTTGGCATGGGCCTGCTCGCGTTCTTGATGGTGGTTTATCTAGGCGCGGTGATGGCTACCGATGCCGGCTACGGCGAGAGGACCAACCCTCGGCGTTCCGCCATCGCCATTGGTGCCGCCGCGATTTGCGATCTTATTTTCGTACTGCTCGCCGCGGTTTTGCTCTATCGGTCGCCCCGGACCACGCTGGAGCTCGCCGCAGGCGTTTACGCCGTCCTCTTGTGTGGCTCGCTGATTGGCATCTTCTTGGGTGCGCGGAAGGCGTGGCGCGGGGACGGGCTTTCCAATGATGAGGTCGCGGAATACCGCAAAATCATTGAGATGGTACGGCCGCAGGTCAAAACGGGTGCCGACAACAGCGGCGCAAGCCCATCGGCAAAAAAGGAATAATGCTTGCCGGAACGCGTCTCGCTCCGCCCTGGCGATAGTTGGCTCCGGAGCCCTTTCGACTCCAGTAACGTTTTTGGATTTGGCCGCCGCTCTGGTAACATCCACGCACGCAAACGGTTCCAAAACCACCAACACATGGGACTGCATGGGTATCAACATCAACAGCGCGATCACACCGGCCACCGGCGTCGGCGGCACCACTGGGCAGGCGTTCCAGCGCGGCCGCGGGCGTTGCACATTTATTGATAGCCCGAATGGGCGCATGAGAATAGACCGGCGTGGAGTCGCAACGGAATGCCGGGATTCCGATGGTGGGTTAACAAAAGTCCCCGCGGGACGGCTGAATTTCGGCGACGGCGGCGGCGTCCGCATGGCGCGGCGGCGCACGACGACGACACATAAATGTGGAACGGGGCACCGGGCTAAAGCCACGGTGCTAAAAGCTTTTTCACGCGGCGCTGCGGTGTGCGATTCCATGTTGGTGCGTCGGCGCCCGGCATGGAAACGTAAGTTGCCTACGAAGGGGTTTTCATCCGCCCGGGCTACTCGCCCCGCCGCCGCGCCAGTATGCGGCCGTGGCGCTGCCAGTCCAGGAGGCCCGCCGCCGCCGCCACCTGCACTGATTTATTGTGATCATGCAGCAGCCGCGCCAGGACGCTTTCCTGCCGTTTGCCCGGCATTGCGCCAAGCGCCAACGCCGCCAAGGCGCGCAATTGCGGTTGCCGGGAATGGGCGTAATGCAGCGCAATTTTTTCACCCCGCCGGCTGCCCCGGCGGCCCAGGCCGCGGGCCGCGATCAGCCGACTCTCCGGCAGCGGGTCGTGCAAACCCGACAGCAGCACGTTCACAGCCTCGGGGTTTTTCAGCGTGGTGCAGGTGGTCAGGGCCGCCATGTGGTCCTGCGCATATTTGCTTAAACTTAAGCCTATCAACATATTCACCGCATGAGGATCGCCCAGCCGCGCCAGCGCCGACGTGATCGCCAGCTTCACGCCCGGATCCGTTTCACCGTTGTGTGAAAGCAGCAGTGGTATGGCGGAAGGATCGCCCAGGCGGCCCAGCACAAAAGCGGCGTTGGCACGCACGATGGGGTTGGGGTTGGACAAAGCCCGCGCCAACAAGCTCATGCCCGAGGAATCGCCCATGCGGCGCAGCGCGTATACCGCGGCCACGCGCACGCTGCCGTTTTTATCGTGCGCAAGCATCTGCCGAATACGCGGCTCGAGCGTCTTGAGACGGTCCCGGCCGGCGATCATTAAAGCCGTGAAGCGCACCATGGGGCTGGGGTCGTGCAGGGCCTGTTCAATGGTGTTGCGAATCCGCGCCGCCGGCAGCGATTGCATGGCCTCCAGCGCATCGGCCCGCACCGCCGGGCGCGGATCGTGCGCGCGAATTTCCAGGATCGCCCTGGCCCGCGCGGTTTCGTGCGGCCGCTGCGGCGCGGCGCAGCCGCCAAGCAATACGGTTACTCCAATCGCCAACGCGGCCAGCCCGGGGGCTAATTTTTTATCGAACATTATCTTCCCATTTCGCATTAATTTTCCGATCGTTTGGTTCTACTTCGTTCGCCTTCGCCATCCATTCCATCCGCGTCCATCGGCCTAATCCACGGTCGGCCCGGCCCCGGGCATTGTCACGGTTTGCCAACTGTTATGCCCCCGCGCCCGTCGGTGGTTCGCGCCTCCGCCGAAAGCGCGGCAGAAAACTTACCAATGAACCAGCCGCCGCCAAAATCAGGCACGCCGGCCCCAGCAAGTCGCCATACCGGCTATAAAAGCTGATTCGCGAATCAAACCATAGCCGCGCTACGCATTCACCGCTGACAAACATCGACCGCCCATGCACATCCACCAACTTTACAATGCGACCGCTGGAATCTACGAAGCCGCTTTCCCCCGTGTTCACGCTGCGCGCTATCGGCACGCGCTCTTCCACGGCCCGCAGTTGATCAAACTGCAGGTGTTGCTCCAACTCCGCCACGCTTTGATACCAGCCGTCGTTGCTGATGGTGATCAAAAAATTCACCCCCTTGCGCCCGCCGCGCGGCCGGGTGAACATGCGGCTGGGGTGGGGCATCACGTCTTCATAACAAATCGGCGTGCCAAACCGGTAGGCGCCGGCGCGGTCGTGGGCGGTAAAGCGCCGCCACTTTTTTCCGGGCGTCAGTGAATAATCATCCCTGGCCCCGAAGGGCGTCAGCGATAACAACAAATGATGCAACCACGGGGCCGACGTGCGGAACGGAACATATTCGCCAAACGGCACGAGGTGATGCTTGGCATAGTAAGGCCGCACCTGCCCCCGGCGCGGCGTGTAGAGGATGGAAATGTTTTTGCCAATATCAGCCGAACGCGTGAGGCCCAGTCGGTAATAGCTGGCGCCGATGAGCATGGAAATACCGGTCTTCTTGGAAAACGCTGCGATCTGCTGGTTAAAGGACCTGGCTCGGCGCAACATCCGGGCGCCGTAGGATGTAAATTCATACTGCGGCGTATTCAGGAAGCTGGAATTCAAATTGCCGGGCACCATGGTCTCCGGCCACGCAATGATGGCCGGATGCTTCCGCGCCGCCCGTGCGGACAGCGCCAATAATTTGGCCACCATTGCCCGCTGCTGCCGTCCATCGGAGGATTCCTTCAAACTTTCCGGCACATTGGTTTGCACCACGCCCACGCGCGGTCCGCGGCGCAGCGGCCGCTGGGCCAGGCGAAAGAAACCGTACCCGCACACCAGCGCGGCGGCCGCCAGAAACACGCCGGTGCTGATCCAGGCCCGGCGGCGCCGCGGCCCATCGCCACGCCACCCCAGCGCCACGTCGGTCGCCCAGCCGGCCGCCAGGGCCGCGAAAAATGTGACGCCTGAGACCCCCAGCACGTCAGCGATTTGTATCAAGGGCGTGGCCGGCGCCAGGCTGATGCCCAGCGAGAACGACGGAAATCCTGTGAACAAAGTGCCGCGAAGATATTCCGCGCCGGTAAACGCCACGGGCACGGCCCACACCGCCGGCCACTTCAGACCGCCGCCCAGGCGCCGCAGAAACGCGCAGAACAGCAGCGTATAAAGCCCCAGAAAAAAACAGAGCACCACGTAGCCAGCCGTGGACACGCCAATGAGCCAGAACAGCCCGGCCAAATAGAATACCACGCCGGACAGATAATAAATAAAACCCCAGCCCCAGGTCAGGGGCTCTGAAAGCACGCAGAATGACAGCGGCGCCAGACACACCAGCGCCAGCGGCCACAACCCCGCGGCGGGAAACGCCAGCAGCATCAGCAGCGCTGTGGCCAGCGCCGCCGCCACGCGTTTCCAGAAGACGCGCCGTTTCACCGCCGTCTCATGCAATGCCACCGGGGCAACACGCGTCATGCCGGGGCCTCACTTAAATCCGCGGCGTGGGCCCAACCGAGGGCCGGGGGGGCCGCTAAAAAGTCCAGCGCCAGATAGGACGCCGCGCTGCCGGCGCACTGCGACTCGGCATGTGCGGCGTGAACCAGCAACGCGTTCGCCTGGGCCAGCGTAAATAGATCGGCTGAGCTTTTCCAGCCCAGTGGCCGCAGTTGCGTCCGGCCATCTTCGCCAATGGCGGCAAGTGCTGGTTGGTAAAATTCGCGGTCTCCATTGGCCGGTAGATCGACCGCGCAAATGCCGGTGGCCAGCGCCTCCCGCGGGCGTCTTACACCACCAAGTTGGGCCAGCAGTGGCATCACAAACCGCACGCAACAGACAAAGGCGCTGACCGGATTTCCCGGCAGCCCGGCGACGTAAACCCGCTTAATCAGATCACGCGATTCGCAATCGCCACCAGCCATTCCCGATGGCCCGCCGCCCCGCCCCGCCGCTGCGTTGTCGTCATGCACGCCGAAATAAAACGGTTTTCCCGGTTTCATGCTCACGCCGTGCAAAAGGCATTGCACGCCCAGCGTTTCCCAAACCGCCGGCGCCAAATCTCGCGTGCCCATTGACATTCCCCCGCTGACCAACGTCACATCCGCCGCTGCCAATCCCCGCGCCAGTTTTTCACGCAACGCCGCCGCATCATCTCTACTCACGCCCAAGTCCACGCACTGTACCCCCGCCGCACCTACCAAGCCACTTAACAACGTGCTATTGCTGTTACGAATCTGCCCGGCCACGGGACTCTCTGCGGGATTGATTAATTCATCGCCGGTCACAAGTACCGCCACCCGCGGGCGCCGAATCACCGGCAATAGCGCCTGCCCCGCCGTGGCCGCCACCGCCAACTGCGCCGGTCCTAACACTTGGCCTGCCCGCAACACCACATTGCCCGCGGCCATATCGCTTCCGCGGTAGCCGATTCCCGCGCCTGCTTTCACCGGTCTTTCCGGCGACTGATCAATTCGCACCTGCGTTTTATCATTATTAATGTAATGGGTCACTTCCACCATCACCACGGCATCGGCGCCAACTGGCACTATTCCGCCAGTGTTGACAGCCACGCAGCACCCTGGCGCCACCGGCGGCGCCGACGGCCCGCCGGCGTCTTGTATTCCGATGACTGCCAGCGTGGCGCCCGCCGTGGCGTCCGCGGCGCGAACCGCAAAGCCATCGACCGTGGCACGGTCAAACGGCGGTGCGTCCATGTCCAGCCTTATATCGGCGGCCAACACCAACCCCGCCGCCTGGGCCAACGGGCAATGAACCATTGGCAAAGGCCGCGCGGCGGAGGCTATAATACTTTGTGCTTCGGCAACGGTCAGCATGGCTTCATCCTAACGGCACGGTGGTGTTTCGTGTAGGGGCTCTTAAAAAAGCTCAGGCGTGATGTCACTGCCGACGCATCGCGGCGGCGCCCAAATGGCCAGTGATCTGCCGTGCCACAAGGGAGAGGCCGCGCATGGGTCTTTTTTGTTGACAATGGCCCATCTTATGATACTTTGTACGCTGCGGCGCGAAGAATGAAGCGTTGTATCGCTGATTTTCCCGCGGAACCAGCGCTTGGCGCCGCCGCGACACACGCCCTTCGGATCGCGTAAGCAACAAGGGCTGTTCACGCATTTGGGCCGTGGCGCCAGGCCTCCGTGAAGCTGAGGCTTTCTGAGCCATTGGCGTTTATCCGCGACGCTTTAGGCGCCTGAAACTTTTGACCACGAAGCTCAGCGCTTTCTGTGCCATGCACCGCACCGCTTGCAAGACGGCCTTTGCGCCAGCACAATAGGCGCCTTCGCAACTTTCAAGGTAACAATGAGCAAACAGCCTGACACAACACCGCAAATGACCGAAGGCCCCGGCAAGGGAAAGGCCTTTTTTGATCGCGCCCGCACCGTGGCCGAAAGCGGCAACTACGATTACGCCATCGACATGTACATTGAGGGCCTCAATCGGGAGCCGCAGAACCTCGTTGAGCACGAGGCTCTGCGCGACATCTCCCTGCGCCGCAAAATTCAAGGCGGCAAGCCACGCGGCGCCAAGGCCTACTTTAAGGGCAAAACGCCCAAAGAGGCCATGCTTAATGCTGAATATCAATTGGCCAAGGATCCCGGCAACATTCCCGCCATGCAAATGATGCTCAAGCAGGCCAATATCGCCGGATATGTGGATGTAGTCCGGTGGTTCGGCCCCATTTTTATCCACGCCAACCGCACGCAAAAAGCGCCCCAGGCTCGCTTGTACCTGGAAATGGCGGACCTGTATGAGGGCCTCGGTGACTTCCGTCTGGCCACCGACTGCATTCAGGCCGCCTTGCAAATGACCCCCAATGACATGGACTTGATCGGTCGTGTGAAAGACCTTTCCGCCAAACATGTGCTCCAGGAAGGCAAGTACGAACGCGGCGGCGATTTCAAAGATTCACTGCGAAACAAGCAGGAAACTCAGGAGCTTCTGCAGGAAGGGGAACTCGACAAAAGCGAGCAGCATCGGCGGAAGCAGCTTGAGCAGGCGCGGGCCGACTATGAGGCCAATAAAATCGATCACCAAGCCATCGCCAAATATGTCGCCGCGTTGCTGCAAATCGAGGATGAAGACGAAGAAAATCAGGCCATTGACGTGTTGACCCAGGCCTTCAAAACAACCGGCAGCTATCGTTATAAGTTAACCATTGGCAACGTGCGGATGAAACAATTCAAGCGCAATGCCCGCCTGCTCACCGACGCCATCAAAGACAATCCCGCCGACCGCGAACTGCGCGAAGAATACCGCCGGCTGGAAGAAGAGCAGCTCAAGTTTGAACTGGAAGAATTTGCCGACCGCGTGAAGCACTATCCCACTGACCAATTATTTATGTATGAATACGGTCGGCGGCTGTACGTGGCCAAGCGGTTTGACGAGGCCATCACGGCGTTTCAGCAGGCGCAACACCATCCCAAGCACCGGCCCCAGGCACTGCACTTGCTGGGCCGCTCGTTCATGGAACGCAACATGAAGGATGAAGCCGCCGATACGCTGAAGCGCGCCATTGATGAATACGAATTGGCGGACACCGGCGACCACACGTCCAAAGAATTTTATTATTGGCTGGGCCGGGTGAACGAAGACCTTGGCCGCAGTCAGGAAGCCATGGCCACGTACAGCAAAATTACGCAATGGGACATCAGCTTCAGCGATGCGCGGCAGCGTCTTGAGCGCCTGCGCAAAGAACGTCAAAGCGCGTAAAAGCCAACGATTTCCCAGGCGCTGGCGCCGAATCCCACTGCCATAAACTTAGTTAACGCCGAACGGCAACGGCGCCGTAAGCGCCGCCGCTTCGCCTACGAGCCGTTTGCCGCCGGAAGCGCCGGCGCCGCCGTATCCTCCGCGGAACCCGCGTCCTGCCCGCTGACATCCGCCTGTGCGGCGACGGCCCGCGCTACAGCCGCGTCTTGTATCGCGCGCCCCGCCACGTTCCACTGCGCGGCAAGCGAGGCCAATTCCTGGTCCGCACGCATGGTGCGATAACATTCAGCCAAGCCCTGAAATGCGTCTGGATAATTGGCGCAAACAGCTAACGCATGACCGAACACGCCCGCGGCTTCCGCCGTTTTGCCGTCGCGCAGCAATGCCGTGCCGTGGTTAAACCATATCCCGGCAACCTGCGGATCCGCCGCTTCCATGCGCTCATAGTGTTGCGCCGCCTTTTTATATTTAACCGCGGATACCAGGGCGTTGGCGCGATTTAACCCGGAAAACGCCGCCCCAGGTTTCGTCCCATCCCGATACGCCTGCGCCAGCCGGATCACCGCAAAAGGAAATCCCAGAACGAACGGCGCGTTGCCCACGACCATTTTCCAGGCCTCTTTGCGCAGGCAGGGCCGGCACATAAATACATGCCGAGACCGATAGCCATAGATAAACACCAAAAAATAAAAGTAAAAGATCGTGAACACCTGCGGCCGCGAATATAGCAGGCATTTCCCGCACTTATGATAAAATTGCTCGCCCGGAATCGGCTCCGCCGGCGTGACTATCGCGTCACAAAATGCGCAATGAAACTGCGGCGTTTCCGCAAATCCCGAAAGATCCACCATGGCCTGGCAATGCGGGCAAATTTCCGTGCGAAATAGATCGCCCCGCCCCGCGTCGTCCAGCGCCTCTTTGCGCCGCGTGGCCTGCATGACCGACGCAATCTGATTTATTTTCTGCACCAACTGCTCCCGGTTGGCTGACCGAATGGTCAACAGCACGTTGGCCGAGGTTCCGCCGCGCTGCGCCACTGAGATGACCATGGAATTAAAGCGGGCTACAGCGCGGTTCACCGCGAATATGGGAATGGTGGTTGGTCCCAGGACAATTTGTTCCCCATTGAACGACCCGCGCATGATCTTGCGCTCCTTGCGGGTGCGGGCATTGAGCATTTGGAACTTAAAATCAATCTGGTCCGCCACGGGATGTCCTCCGCGTTGTTTTGACTGGTCGGCGATCAGAAAAATGCGAAACGCGCCGACGCATAAACCCATTTGCGCCCATAGTGTACCATCAGCGCCTGTGGCGCGACAATAGAGCGACCCCGCCGGCATGGACC
>JAJZCU010000045.1 GCA_021828935.1 Planctomycetota bacterium
TGACGCCGTGCGCGGCATGCCGCCGATCGCCGTTGCGGACCTGCCCGCACAGGATGGCAAATCGACGGTGACTTCGCAGTTGTGGGGCGTGAATCGGCGTGACGTGGTGCAAACCGTTCAGGAGATGCTTTCCGAAAAGCACATCTATATTGCCGACGGCCATCACCGGTATGGCACCTGCCTGACCTATCGGGCCGAACTTTCGCAGCGGCAAGGCGTGCCGATGACGGGGGATCACGCCGCGGATTACGCCCTGTTTGTGTTGGTGGCAATGCAGGATCCGGGGCTGATTATTCTGCCCACGCACCGGGTGGTGGGAAATATGGAAGGGTATTATCTTGACAAGTTTCTAGCCGCGGCGGCGCCCTACTTTACGGCCGCCCAGACCACGTTCGGCGGCGATCAACTGCACCGCCTGGAACAGGAACTGCCCGGCTACGGCGCCCACGCCATGGGCGTATACGACCCGGTGGAGGATGTGGCTCGCGTGTTGCAGCCGCACGGCGATGATCCGTTGCAGCAATTTTCCGAGGCGCCGGAGTTGGCGGGCAAGTCGGCGGCGTGGCGGCAGTTGGATGTGGCCATCCTGCAACACCTGCTGTTCGACCGCGTGATTTCGCCCGCCTTTACCACCGCCGGAAAGCCATTAACGTGGGCTTTTCCGCATGAAGCGCCGGAAGTTGCGGCGCTGTGCCGGGCAGGTACATACCGGGCCGGGTTCATTTTGCAGCCCACGCCGCTGACGGCGGTGCGGGATTTATGCAACGCCAATGAATTAATGCCCCAGAAGAGTACGTTCTTCTATCCGAAGCTGGCCACCGGGCTGGTCATTAATCCTTTGGACTAACACCATGCCATTGGCGTCGATTGCACTGCATTTTCTTGGATCAACCAACTTCGCGTGGTGGGCGGTGGTGGTGTTGACTGTGGGCGTGGCGCTGCTGTGGTTTGGCTGGCGCGGCATTGAAACGGTGGGGCGGGGGGGCGCGGCGGCCGGCGCCCGCGGGGCGGACGGGGCGGTTGTTAACCGCGCGGGCGCGGGGGCGCTGGCAGTAAAGGGGCAGGGTTGGCAGCGCGTGGTGGCGCTGGCTGGGGGGGGGGGGGGCATTGCCCTGGGCATTTGGGGCATCACCGCGGCGCCGCGAACGGGGCAATTGTGGGCGCTGTTACTCACCGGAATTTTAGGGGCGCTGGCCATCTGGCTGTTTTATCGTCGCGTGTACGTACACCTGGGGCGGCGGCGCGTGTGGGGGCTGTATACGTTGCGGCTGTTGGGGCTGATTTGCCTGCTGTTTTTGCTGTTTGAACCGGCGCTGGCGTTTGTTAAAAGCCCCACGCACAAAAGCAAATTGGGCATTGTCATTGACGCCTCCGGCAGCATGAGCGTCAATGATCAGGCCAACACGCCCAGCCGTTATCAACAAAGTGTGGTGGCGGCGCGGCTGCTGGTGCGCCGGCTGCGTTCCCAATATATCTGTCAATTATTTGCTTATGACGGCAAGCATGCCCAGCCCTTGAAAAACGCCGCCGCTTACAATGCCGTCGCCCCAGACGGGGTGATCACCGATTTGCCCGCGGCCATTCACTTAGCCACGCGCAGCGGCGCGCACGCGGTGGTGCTGTTTAGCGATGGGATTCAGAACGGGCCGCGCGGCATTGAGGCCGGCCTGGCGCACAACCACACGCCCGTGTATACCGTGGGCGTGGGATCCACCGCGGCCCACCCCAGCGACGTGCCGGACATTGCCATCGTGCGCGTGGAAGGCCCGCAATCCACGCCGGTGGACAACACGGTGACGCTGACTGCATTGGTGCAGTCCACCGCCCTTTCGGACCGCATGGCGCCCATTTATTTAAAAATGGGCCGGCAAATTCTTAAGAAGAAGATGATTGTACTGCATTCCGGCAGCGCTCCACAGGCGGTGCAATTTCATTTTACCCCGCACAAATTGGGGCGCAATGTGGTGGAAGTGGCCATTCCGGTGCAGCCGGAGGAACGTTCGGGCGTGCGGAATCAGCAGGAATTCCCCATGCTGGTCACCGCCCCGCGCATCGCGGTGTTGTACATTGAAGGGCGGGTGCGCCCGGAAGTTGGCCCGCTGATCCGGGCGCTGGAGACGGACCCAAATTTGGCGACCACGAGCCTGATTCAAACGCGGCCGGGGCGGTTCGCCCTGCGCGGGGCGGCGGTGGCGGGCATGGCCACCATTCCGACCACGCTCAAAGAATGGGAACATTTTAAGGTTGTTATTTTAGGCGATCTGTCCGCGCACTTCCTGTCGCGGCGCCAGCAAACGCAACTGCGCCAGGCGGTGCAGGCGGGCGCCGGTTTTGTCATGATCGGCGGGCAGCAAAATTTTGTCACCGGCGGGTGGGCCCACAGCCCACTGGCCCCGGCGTTTGCCATTTCACTGGCCCGCACGCATCCTTCACAAATTAACTCGCCCTTTGTGCCACAGCTTACCGCATTCGGCGAAAATAGCCCGATTTTCCAAGGCATCACCACGTATTTCCCCGGCCCCGGCGCGGCCCCGGCCCGCCATCGGTTGCCGCCGCTGGCCGGCTGCGTGGCCTTTGCTGGTCCGCAACCCGGCGCCACTGTGCTGGCGGTTGATCCGCGGCAGGAAATTGGCGGCAAACCGGCGGATGTGCTGGTGGTGCGGCAGTACGGGAAGGGGCGGGCCGCCGCCTTCGCGGGCGATACCACATACCGTTGGCAACTCATGCGGCGGGCCATGGGTAAAAAAAGTCCGTACGACCGCTTTTGGGGCCAGTTGTTGCGCTACCTGGCGGGGGTGAACAACGCGCCCACGAAGCGCGGGCCATCCGTGACGCCCTTAATCGCGCGCGACCGGTACAAAGGCGGGCAGACCGTGCGCCTGCGGGCGGCGGTGACGAATATCCATGGGCAATCGACAGCGTATGCCAACACCTGGGCCGTGATTACCACGCCGGCCAAGAAGACGGTGCGCGTGGCGATGCATGCAATTTCAGGGCGCGCGGGCATGTATTTGGCGCACTACCGGCCATCAACGCCGGGGCATTTCCGGGTGGTGTTTGCGGCCACACAGGCCGGTAAGCCGCTGGGCCAGGGCAAAAGCGATTTTGACGTGATGCAAGGCCCTGGCGAAATGGACAAACTGGCCGCGGAGCCGCGGACGTTGCAGCGCATTGCGCGGATGACCGGCGGCGGTTACGTGCCCATTGCGCATGTGGGGGCCCTGGTGCGGCAGTTAAAAGCCGCACTGCCCGCGGGCGAACGGCGGCATGTGGTCTCGCTGGCGTTGTACAGCCCGCGTGGATTTTTTGTTATCTTTATCGTGTTATTAAGCGTGGAATGGTTCCTGCGGCGCAAATGGCATTTGCAGTAGCCGCGGGCGGGGCGATTCCCATATAACCGCCGCTTAGGATCGCCGAATTATCAACTGTCGCAAGACGGACGATATGGTATTATCCCGCTTCGGAGATTGGACGGTTACGCGCCATTAACGGGACAGGCGTGCCGTCGCCTCCCTTGGAGGCATGATAATAGCCAGGGATGAAATCCCTGGTCGCCCAAGCCGTATAAATTGATAGTCCCCCTGGGGACGGATGAATGTTGGGTGCATTATTGTGCGGGGATTTCGGGCGCCGGGGTTCATCCGTGCCTGCGTTCCAAGGGTTCCCCATGGCTATTTTCCGACGCCCAGAGGCCTACTGGGTAAAGGCTGACCCGGGTGTCTTCCATAGGCACCCGGCCCGGGGCCCTGGCGCGGCGCACGCCGCCGGGGCGTTCATTCGTCCCTGCGGGACTTGGAATATCCTGACGCCTTGTTCCAGGGGTTTTACCCATGGCTATTTTCAGGCGCCCAAAGGGCTACGGGGCACAGGCCACGCCCGGCCTGATGAAAATCCCCGGACATTACACGGCTGCGCGCCATTGCCGGCAGCGGCGCAATAAAAGTGCAGGAAGTATGGACGGCATGGGCTGCCGGCCGAAATGACCGCGACAGTTGTTTATTCGGATATCCTTAGCCGAGACGTACACATGTCGCTTAGGCGCCGAATCCGGCATGTGGGCGGTGCGTTATGGCGAAATTCCGGCCAGAGCATCCGTAAAAACGAATAAAATCATTGCACTTCTGGTTTGATGCTGCCGATGATAAAATGAGTCCGTTAAGACAGAATTTCCACGATGTTCAACCAACAGGCGCAATTGAGAGTATGAGACTTTTTCAGAAGACGGCCCGGCGCCGTGCCCTTGAATTCGAGAGCTCGGAGCCGCGGCGGTTATTTAATCTGTCGCTGCGCTCGCGCCACGGGCTGGTCATTGCGTTCGTGTTTTTTGTTCTGGCCACGGCCATCGTGAATTATCCGCAACCCGCGATGCCGCACTTTCCACGCAATGTGGCTCCCATGGATATTCGGTCGCCGGTTTCATTTACGTTTCAAAATCCCGCGGCTCTGGCGGCGGCGCAAAAGGTGGCCGGGCGGAACTCCCCGGCGGTGCTGGTGCTCAATCATCATCATCAGTTTTTCCATGTGGTGCGGGCCCAATTGCACAATCTGCTTTTTGATGTGGCCAATGCGCGCAGCGCCCGGCATATTTCGCGCAGCGTGGCCCGGCAATTTCCGGGTTTGTCCGCGGCCGCGCTGACCTATTTGCACGCCATCGTTGCCGACAATCAGATCAAGGCCTATGACGCCGATGTTAATCTTTTGATTGATACCCTGCGGCACTACGTGGTGGTGGATGCGGCAACCGTCCGGGCCGTTCATGCCCGGCCGGCCGGGAAGGTCTACCTGGCGTCGCGGAACAACCTGGCGAGCCTGGGCACGCTGTGGCCGGTGTGGAAGATTCGGCAGTTGGGCACGGCGGGCGTTTTTCGCCGCCCGGTTCAGAAGTGTTTTCCGGAGGCGTTGTGGCGGCCGATCACCGGGTATTTTAAAAAGCTAAACCGCCCGACGTATCGGTATAACGCGGTGCTGACCACGCAGTTGGCGAAGCGCGTCTCCACGGAAGCCCAGGCCCCGGAAGTGAAAATTCCCAAGGGCAAACTGCTGGCCCGCCGCGGACAGTTGCTCAACCCGGTCACCAGCGCCATGTTGATGGCGGCGCGCAATGCGTATCGGCAACGTCTGCGCGACGATAATCCGTGGGGATTTATGCTTTCCCATGTGGGGCAGGCCCTGACCATTCTCATCATCACGCTGGCCGGTTCCCTGTACAGCGGCAAATACCTGGGAAGATACCACCGCAGCATCAGCCGCGGCTGGGCGTTGGCGGTCATGCTTTTAGCCGCCCTGTTCGCGTCGCAGTTGGCGGTGGACGCCGGCTTCATGCATCTTATCTATTTGTTGGGAATCATTCCCACGCTGCTTACGGCCATTATTCTGGTGGTGGCGTATGACCAGCGGTTCGCCCTGGGAATATCCGCGATCAACGCGCTGCTGATCACCTATGCCCTGGGCCGGGGCGTTGATTTTTTATTAACCGCCATGGCGGGCATTGTGGTGCTGGTGTTTGGCCTGAAGGAAATCCGTTCCCGCGGTAAATTAATACAGATGGGGCTGCTTTCGGGCCTGGCCATGATGCTGGCCGTCTGGGCCCTGGGCCTGGCCCGCGGCACCGCATCGCATGTGATTGTGGTGCAGGCCCTGTGGCTGGCGCAGCGCTCGGACTTTGACAGCATCATGCACGACGGCGTGTACGCCCTCTCCGCCGGCATTGCCGTGGGCTTTCTCGTGCTGGGTTTCCTGCCCACCATTGAACGGTTTTTTAACATCACCACCTCCATGACCCTGCTGGAGCTCTGCGACAGCAACCAGCCTTTGCTGCGCCGCCTGGCCGTGGAAGCCGGCGGAACTTACAACCATTCCCTGGTGCTGGGCATCATGGCCGAAGCGGCGGCGAATGCAATCGGCGCCGATGGCCTGCTGTGCCGCGTGGGCGCCTATTACCATGACATTGGCAAGCTCAGCAAACCATCGTATTTTATTGAGAACCAAAGCGGCGGCCCCAACCGGCATCAAAAGCTGTCGCCCGCGATGAGTCTGTTAATTATTGTCGGGCATGTCAAAGACGGCATGGAACTTTCGCGGGCCTATCGGCTGCCGAGACTGGTGCATCAATTCATTGAACAGCATCACGGCACCACGGTGGTGGAATTTTTCCTGCACGCCGCCCGCCAGCGCCAGGCGAAGGAAGCGCTCACCCACGGGGCCGCGCCGGTGGTGGCGGAGGCCGACTTTAGATACCCCGGCCCGCGTCCGCAGACCAAGGAAGCGGCCATAGTGATGATTTGTGATGGCGTGGAAGGCATTGTGCGGGCCATGGCGGAGCCCACCTCCGGGCGCATTGAAACCGTGGTGCATCAGATGGCCATGAAGCGTCTGATGGATGGCCAGTTTGCCGAATGTGACCTGACGCTGCGCGAACTAAGCCTGATCGAGCATTCCGTCACGCGGACGCTTTCGGGCGTGTACCACGGTCGCGTGGCGTATCCCAAGGCGCTGCAAATTTCGCAGCCGGTATCGGCATAAAGGGTTCTACGCGGTGCCGGTTGAATTGTCATTCCTCAAGCGTTTGGACACCCCGCAGGCAAAGCAGTTGGCAAAAAAATTGCCGGCGGCTTGGTTCAAGGGCATGGTGCGTGAAGTGTTAAAAATGGAAAATGTGGGCGCGGGGGTCTGGACCATTGCATGTGTGGATGATCCGGCCATGACCCAAGTGCATGGGCGCAGCATGGGCCTGTTCACGACCACGGACGTACTGACTTTTGATTTGAGGGCGCCATTGGCGAAAAGGGCCGGATTGGCGGGGGCAGCAACTTCACTGGGGGCGGGGGCTGGGCCAAACGGCGGCGCCGAGGTACCGCCCTCTTCGCACATTGAGCTTGACACGGTGATTTGCTTGGATGAGGCAGCTCGCCAGGCAGATATTCGCGGACACGAATTAAATCGCGAAGTTTTGCTTTATTCCATCCACAGTTTGCTGCATGTCTGCGGGTATGACGACCGAAAAACCACCGACGCCCGGCGGATGCATCGACGTGAGGACGAAATTTTGGTAGCATTGGGCGTCGGGGCCGTGTTTGAACGCCCCCTAAAAAGATGATGGCGTTGCCACAAACAACGGCCCGCGCGGCGTAATGGGCCGGCGGATTTTGCGTGGGGCAGCGTCGGCCTTCTTTGGTCAACGGTCGTATGAACATAAACTGGCTGTTGTGGGCAATGGCGGCCGCCTTGTGCGGCTCCTTGCTGTTTTCAACGCTGGCCTATGCGTTCCGCTCCATGTCTCGCGTGGTGCTTGAAGAGCAATTGGTCAGCAGCGGACGCGCCGCCAACCTGGACGCCATTCTTTCAGCCCGCCATGATCTCGCACTGACTTCAGCCATCTTACGTGTGCTAAGCAACGCGGTTCTGGCAATTCTGGTTTGCTATTACTTCACAGCGCAGCTCTCCGGTCCCGTTGAGGTTGCGGTTCTGGCCGTCATGGTGACCACCGCCTTGCTGTTGGTTTTTTCGGTGGCGGTGCCGCAGGCCTGGGCCCGGCACGCGGGTGAACTGTTGGTGGCTCGGTCGTGGCCGCTGGTCCGGGTGCTCTACACGCTGCTGTACCCACTGGTGCTGCCCATGCATTGGGTGGATGAAGTGGTCCGGCGGCTTTCCGGTGTTTCCTTGGCCGAAGACGCGCAGCACGATGCTCAGCAAACCGAACAGGAAATACTGGCCGTGGTTTCAGAAGGCGCCGCCGAGGGGGCCATGGACGAAGAACAAAAAAAGATGATCGAAGGGGTGATCAGCTTTCGGGACCTTTCCGTGGGGCAAATCATGACGCCGCGCACGGAACTCATTGGCGTGGATGTCAACGCCACACTGCAGGAAGTGCGCGAACGGATCATCCGCGATGGTCTTTCGCGCTTGCCGGTGTATGACGGCACGTTGGACAACATCATCGGCGTGCTGTATGCCAAAGACCTGCTGGCGTTGGTGGGGGCGACGGGCGGGGTCGCGGGCGCAAACGGCAATGGCGCGTCCGCGGGCGGTGCGAATGGGTCGGGCATCAGCGGCAATAATTTCACCACCGTGGCGGGCCGGACGACCGCCGATGGCATGAACCTGCGGCAATTTATGCGCCCGCCGATGTTTGTCCCGCAGAGCAAACCGCTGCGTGATCTGCTGCGCGAACTGCGAATTCAACAGATACACATGGCGATCGTGCTGGATGAATATGGCGGCACGGCCGGGCTGGTGACCACGGAAGACATTCTGGAGGAAATTGTGGGGGAAATTGCCGACGAATATGAACAGCGCGGGCCCGCGGAAATCAAGCGCCTCGACCCGCGCACGGTGGAAGTGGACGCCCGCATGAACATTACCGATTTAAACCGCGAACTGAATTTGCAACTGCCGGAAAATCAGGAATTCCAGAGCGTGGGGGGATTTGTTATTACGACCCTGGGCAGCATTCCCGACCGCGGCGCCACGGTGAAGCATGATGGGGTGGCCATTACCGTGCTGGACTCCGACGCCCGCCGGGTCAAACGCGTGCGGCTGGAAGTGCTGGAAGGCGCCGACGCCGAAGCAGAGGCGATGTCGTGATTGGGTTTTCTTGTTATCGGCGGAGATAAAACGGCGGCCGTCTGTTCCGGGAATAAAATGATAGTGCCTTGGGAGCGCAACCGCGCCGCGGCCCCTTGACCGCGTGCGGGCCCGGCCTGAACAGGGGCGGCGGACTGGAAATTATTTGTGAGTGATTATCAGCCTTCATCGCGGCGCCCCATTGCCGCGGCGTTTCGCCGCACTGCCGACGTTGCCGTGCGCATCTGCCTGCGGTGGGGCGTTGGCGCTGATGCGGTTTCATACAGTTCCATGGTGGTCGCCGCCGCCGCAGGCATCTGTTTTTACTTTTCCGGCCGGTTCGTGTGGCTGCTGGCGGTAGCGCCGTTGCTCTGTTATCTGCGGCTTTGGTTGAACATGCTCGACGGCATGGTGGCGCTGGCCGGCGGCACGGCGAGCGTGCGTGGCGAACTGCTTAATGACCTGCCGGACCGAGTTTCTGATATTTTAATCTTTATCGGCGTGGCCCAAAGCGGCCTGTGCGCACCGGCAAGCGGATACGGCGCGGCCATCATGGCATTGCTTGCTGCGTATGTGGGTATGACCGGGCAGGCCTTGGCAGGGCGCAGAGAGTACGGCGGAGTAATGTCCAAGCCGTGGCGCATGGTGGCGCTGCAGTGCGGCGCCTATCTGGCTTTGGGGCTGCGCCTGGCCGCCGTTGGGCCGTGGCGCGGGCCCACGGTACTTGATTGGACCTGCCTGATGATCATGCTGGGTTGTTTACAAACAATCTTCATACGTCTGCGGCATATTTTAGCGGCCCCGCAGCTGCGGAAAACCTCTGCGCCGGCGGCGTCGGTCAAGGGCGGGCGGGACGATCAGCAGAACGCATAGCATTCCCGCGGGCAGGGCCTGCGTCGCCCCGGGGCCGGGCGTAGGTAGTGACATTTCTAATGCAGCACGAGGCCCGTCGCGGCCCGGCGAGGCCGGCGCGGGCGGCGACCACCATGGAACTGTATGA
>JAJZCU010000046.1 GCA_021828935.1 Planctomycetota bacterium
GAGCGGGTCGAACCTATACCTTAACGTTCCAGGCCCATGCCGGTGGGGACGCCGTTCGTGCCGTGGCTGGCGCGAGATCAAAGGAGGGAATCCGCTACCAACGGCACTTTTGTCCGGGTTTCTTGCGCGAGCGCTAATATAAATGCCACGCCAATCGCGCGCCTGGAAGCACCATTTGCTAGGGCTAGGGGCTTTTCGCGGCCCCCTTCGATTGCGTACACCTCGTACTGGTCGGCGGAGCGATCGCTTGGCACTTTCCGGATGCCCACCTCCTGGAAAAGACTGTCATTCGTCGCGGTGATCACGTCACGGAAGATTCTGTCCATGGCCCCCGACACGTCGAGCACTTGCTCGCGTTCAATGGAATCGCAGGCGTCCGCAACGATCAGGCCGAGATCCTCGGCGACTTGGGCGCTCACGCGGGCGACCTGCGTCCGTTTCTCGGCCGTTGCCCCGGTGCGGATTTGTTCGCTCAGACTACGGGTTTGTTTTTGTAAGGATTCCACTTTTTCGGCTACCGCGTTTCGCCGTCGCGCCGCGTCTTCGTATTGGTGCTGCAATTCATCCTGATGTTTTTGTAATTCCTTCAGCGCCGCGCCCGTCCCGGCCCGTGCGCGCTCGTCGCGAAGGTGCTCAATGTCGTCGGCCAGCCGCGAAATACGTGGATCAAGTTCCGCCAGCTCTTTTGTCGCCGCCTCGACGTCGTCGCGCCACCCTCGATCTTGGCCCGCGAACGCGCGGTTGGCGAAGCCTCTCGCTGACTCAAGGGCCAAATCCAGAAACTGGCTCCGTTCCCGCGTTTGCTCGGCGCGTTCGATCTGCGCCTCGACGTGGTGGCGCCGCATTTCATTTTCCTTAAGGTCGATGCCGCAGACGCATTCGCCACGTTCAATAAGACGGGGCAAAAGCGTTAATTCTGTCGGCGGTATGTACCCTTTTTCTTTGAGTGGTTGCAACGCTGCCATGACCGCGTCAATTGCGGCCAGCATCAAAGCCGTAAAGAGGCGCTCGTCATCCACCTTTTGCCCGAGATCATTGACCACCTCGCGCTGCCGGAGCCGGAGCGTGGCCAATTCCTGCGAGATACTATCGTAACGGGCATTCGTCTCGCTCAATTCCTCAAGTTTGGAAATCTGGTTCTCAAACTCTTGTTTAACCGCTCTGTACGCGTCATCCCGGTCCTTCTCCTCCGCCGTCAACTCCTGCAGTTGCACTTTTGCAGCATCGAGCGCATTTTGGGCTTCCGTGAGATCATTTGCCAACCGCCGCTTTTCGTCATCCGTGGACTGGCTTCCAGCCTGCCGGGAAAAATTTATTTGGCGGTCCTCCAGCCTTTCCTTCGCCTTCAGCATGACATCGAGCCCAAGTAACGCCCTGACCGCCTGGGTCGCTGCCTCTCGCATCAGTTTGTCGCTGTGCCGTCCCTCGGGCCCGCCGACGAAATCAACGGCCTTGTCTGCATCGATAAAGAAGAAATCCCGCATCTCCTTCCTGAAGAATTGCTTCAATAGCAACTGTAGTTGGTCGTCCTGTTCGGTCCAGTCGTCCCCGTCCCGGCGCAAGAGCGATACCTGCTCATCCGTCGCGGCCACTGTTGCGCCGTCATCCATTGTCTCCAGCGACCGTGACAGCTTGAACTGACTCGGCCCGCGCTCGTCGTCTGATCGAAATTTGACTTCCACACGGGTGGTAATATGTTCTCCAATTTTCCCCCAAACCGGCCTTACCGGATGGCGCGTTTCGGGCATCCGCGGCAAAGATTCATTGCCAAATAATGCCCAGACGAACGCCCTCATTAGCGTCGTCTTACCCGACTCGTTCTCACCGCGCAGCAGCGTCAGCGGTCGTTGCTGGTCCGTCGAAAACGGGATCGTAATATCTGTAAATATGGCGAAGTTGTCGAGGTGGATAGATTCAAATTGGATCATGGGTTCCCATCCTTCGATGCGATGAATTGCTGGGCGATGCGCCCGATATGCCCATCGAATCGCTGCACGATATTTTGTCGCCTCTCAACGTGGTCCTCGGTATCGGCAATACAGTCCATGGCCGCGGCAACCAAAGCCTGTCGGTATCCGCCGTATCTCTCGGGAATCTTTTCTGCCATCTTTGTGAGTTCCAGCTTTATGCGTTCCGAATTGCTGGCGGCCATGGGGTTACTCCATGAAGTATTGGTCATGCACATTTGCAACGAGGTCCGCGACCTCATTTTTGTTTCGCGCATACCGTCCGAACGCCCGAACCCGGTCTAACTCTGACGATACGAATTGCAGGACGGGATCATCATACATTCCATCACGTGGTGGCGGCAAGGCAATTACGTCGTGAATTGCCGCCGAGTCTTTCCCTGGCGACGGCCGCAGAACGCGCCCACGACGTTGCACCCATTCGCGTTCAACCGACGAGGAAGCCAGCAGGATCGCCTCACGCGTTTGCGGGATATCCACCCCTTCGTCAAGAACCCGTTTTGCGATTAAGGCGTCAATTTCACCCTTCGCAAACCTGCGCAAGATTCGTTCAAGGCGCGGCCGGTCTCGCGTTTCCTGTTCCGTGACTTGGTTAATAATAAATCCAGCGTCGGCGGCGACGCGTTTTGCCGCCACAAGCTGCGCCGGATTTTTCGACGACGTGTAGATCAGCGTATGCCATGTCGGGCGTTTGCGGGCTTCCAAGATGTCCCGAAGAACCGAAATTTTTCCTTCCGCCGTCTCGACCACCGAGCGCCGCCTGACAAGTAGCGCCGTGAGAGCCTCGTTCGCGGGATCTAAAATCCCGCCCGCACGGGCGACCAGCCGCCCGATCCGTACGGACAGCTCACGAAACTCGGCAAGTTCGGCTTCGGATAATTCCGCTACATGGATGTGGTAATCGTATGGGACTAGACAGAAGCCGATCGCTCGGTCCAATCCGAATCGGTAAACTGGTGGACCAAAATAATTAAATAAATGCGACGTTCCGGCGTCGTCGTACTGCCGAACCGGTGTTGCCGAGAGACCTAAGCGTAAATCCATGAACTCGGGCGGGCTACGGACGAAGGATGGGCTGCCGAGTGTGTGCGCCTCATCGCCGACGTGCATAATTCGGAGGTTTTGGGTGCGGCCCTTGGCGTCCTGCAACGAATTCTGAAACCCGCTTGACGCCAGCAGATTGTTTGTGACTATGATTGCTTCAATGTGCCCGGAGGCGGCGCCGCGCAGGCGAATCAAACAGTTGCCGATATCGGCGTGCTTGCGCGATCGGCTGCCGCTCAGGGTCGGAGCAACGGCCTTGAGTCCGAATCGCTCGCACTCAGACCGCCACTGTAGCAGAAGCGGTGTCGACGGAGCGGAAACGACCAATAGGAAAGGCCCTTGGTGCTCCTGCCAGGCGCGATACGCGCAGATTAAGGCGGCAATTGTCTTGCCGGCGCCCGTCGCCATTTCGATTACCCCACGTCGCCCGTGTGATTCCCACGCTTTGACCGCATCCCCTTGGTGCGCGTATTTCCCCTCCGACCAGCTTAGCCCACTTGGAATGTGGAACATGTCAGGGTCTTCAATCCGTGCGACGTTTCGCAGCACAGGCGCCTCTTTCACAGCGGCCTCGTAACCTTCCAGTGAGGGCATCCCTGCCGGCGCGAGTTTTTTCAGCGTCCCCCGTAGGGCATCGGGCAGTTCGAGCGTTTCCTCGATCTCCTCATCCTTGCCGTTCCACCAATCGTCCACCATCGCAGCGGCAATGTCCACGCGGGAGCGGTTATCCCAGGTGCAGTCAACGTCCATGTGTTCGACGCCGCGACTGTAGGCACGACCGGTTGCGTTCGCGGACCCTCGGACCGCAACCACGTCGACGCGGTCGTAGAAAAGCCAAATTTTGGGATGGTAATTTGCGCCGGGGCGGACCTTCGCGACGCGCAGGCGGAGCCGTCCATTGATGACCATCCAAGCCAAGCAGTCTACCGCATAACGTGTAAGGTGGTCCACTGTCGGGGACGATGCCTCCTCGAATATTTCCTGAAGGCGGCGAATTACGTGGTGAGTGCGAGACGTCGCGCTTTTTAGCGCCTCATATTCGGCTGGAAACAAGGCCGGCGCAATTACGAATTGAATTGGCCCGACGTCCTTACGGGCCAAATACACTGACAGGCCATGAGCAAGTCGGCCGATCCATCCCGCGCTGAACCAGCCAAACGCGCCGCGGACGCCCGTCGCCTGCCGAAATGCTGGCACGAGGATGCGCTCCGCCACCGGATCCTGTGGTAGCCGGTAAAGGCTTGGCCTGATTGTTGGTTCGTCTCGAAGCATAAATTGAATTGAGTCCGCGGGCCGCCGGTGCTCGATCACGGTCCTGCGTCGGCACTGTTATTTCGAGCCGGCCAAATTTTTGAGATTTGTTTCGGTAGGCGCACTTGGCTTTGTGGCAGATCAAGCGCTTTGGCATAATCATTTGAAAGTTGTTTCTCGCCATCGGAATCGCCGAGCATGTACCGCAAAACTCGGAAAACCAATACGTCGTTGTCCGTTTGCATGCGGCCCTGCCGTTTGTTCCAAAGTACGTTGACATACGGCGGCGCGGTGAGCGACGTTGGCAATTTTGCAATAACTTGAACAGATTGCGGCATGTCCATCATATGGTGAAGTTCTGCCGCTAGGCGCGCGTATAGGAGCAGTCCAATGGGACGGAACAAAATGTGCCCACCGGATGCAGCCCTCAGCTTCGCGCATGCGTCATCGCCAACATCCGCCCGCATGTAATGCGCAAGCGGCGGAAAGTTTTCGACCAGTGCCTCGAAGAACGAAACGGCAAGATCGTAATACCTGTCAAGATCGGCCGGCGCGGGCCGGTTGAATTGCAGCTGCTTCTTTTTCTTCCGACTTGGATGCACCCGAAAAAGAGCTAAAAGCACGTCGTACAAGTTGACAATTGACGTAAAGCTCTTCTGGTCGTCGTGGTGCAGGTTGCTGGTGTTGTTCAGGGCGATCCTCCCGTCCGTGAAATAGGGATGCTCGTCGATAAGTCGCCGCACACAGACTGCCATCACGTCGTCTTCGTCCAGCGCTATAATATCCTTTTTGGCGACGTTCCGGGCGGTCTTGTTAAGAGTTGTGAAAAGACGCCTAGTACGTTCCATCCCCTGCGCATCGTTTTTATGGGATATCATCAACACAGACGCGTCGTCGTCCGAAATAGCCGCACCCTGCTCAACCGCAACCTTGATTCCGGCCAGTCGGTGTTGCCCGTCGACGGCGAATAACCGCTCCCGCCCACTTAGGCTTAGAAAACCAATGCTAAAACGTGTTTCCTCCGAAATTTGGGGCAGATCGGGGGCCCCGACGACAGGCCGTATGTCGCCCGCCTCATACCAAGCCGGGTCTCCGCCGTACACGGCTACTACCAGGGAATTAAAGAATCGCTGCTCCGAACGCAGGTATTGCGCGATTTCACTGCCGCGAGCCTCCTCAAGCCGCCGTTGAATCCAATCCGAAAGCCCCCTGTTCGGGTGTAGCGCCTCCGCGAAATCCACGTTGTGCGCAAGATCGGATAATTTCATCAGGCAGCTATAATAAACCCAGTCCCCGAAGAAGCCTCGCAGCGCGGGAACGATCAAGGCACCGTCTTTCATTGAAACGCCCTCACGGCCGCTCTAATTTGGATTGAGTAATCGCTGGTCACGAACGGGGGAATCAATGCGTCATTGAGCCCGGCCTCGAGCGCCTTTAGGTTTGTAGCATCTTTCAATTTAATAAAATAAAACACCAGGTAGTCTTGCCATTTCTCCATCATCCGGGCGATGTGCGTGCGCTTCCGGACCTTGCTCGGCTGAAGGTAATCGCCAAACCTGTCATGCAACGTGCGCGCGCTGCCATGCCCTGTCTGTCCGAGGTACATCAGGTATCCGAGTTCGAAAATGCCGGAAATGGCGGGACGTAGAACAAATGCATAAAGGCCCCGTTCCTTTGGGACGTTCCCCCGCTGGTCGGGCTGGAAACGGACGCTCTGCCATTCGCCTTCCAAGACAACTTTGCAGCCGATCCACTGCTCCGGGCTCAGGCAGAAACGTTGGTTGTACTTCGCTAGGTCGTCGGCTCGTTTGACAAGGTCATACTCCACGAACACCTCGCATTATACATGGCAAAACGAGCACGGCAAATCGTCATCGTCCTGACCCAGAATATGCATTAGCTTATTACTCTTCGATACCGGCCCGGGAGAAGCTGCCTGCCGAACCTTGATTTCCGCAACGCGATCCGGCTGTCCAAGTTCTTCCAAAGATTCATGCTCACTCCAAGTGTAACGCTTACCGTTTTCACCGTCCACTTTTTCATATTTCTTCGCACGTTCAAAAAGGTCCGGATGGTTTTCCTTTAAGCCCACCCATTCGCTTTTCCGCTGGTAGAAACAGAAGAAGCACCCCGATCGTGTTCGCCAAGAATAATAAGGGGGAACGCCTACGCCGCTTTCATCAAGGATGCGGTGGATGTCGTCGAGCTTATAACCCGCCTCAACGAAGGGATAAACCGGGACGATGTTCGGCTTGCTCGGCTTGTAGCCGCCGCGATTTTCGTCGGCGCGGATGCCGACATACATGCGGACGTCAACATCGCCGAGCGACTCAACGTAAGCCTCAAATGGCCGGATCTTGAGCATTTTAGTACACCAGCGCATTCGCGCTGAGGGGAGGTATCCACCGTAGACGTCCAGCCAATGGTCGAAGCCCCGCTCTGCCCGGAGCGTGATAATTTTTTTTCCTAAGAACGCTTCGATCTGTTTGAGGTACGTGTACGTTTCCGGGAGCTCCTTATCCGTGTCGCTGAAAACATAGTCGAGGTTCGGAATCCGATCCCGCAGATAAATTGCCAAGGCAGCGCTGTCTTTACCGCCAGAGAGGCCGACGATGTGACGGATTGGCTTGCTCATGTGGACGCTCCTTCTGCAACGTCGCCGTTGTAATTCCCGCTACTGAGTATCGATTGTACGACACGGGAAAGCGCGGCGATAGCAATCTTCCTGCCGCCGTTCGCGGAATAGGATTTAGTCAGACCATCAATTTCTGCTCGAAGCCGCTCAACGTCGGTTGCCTCCTTGGTGTTAAAATGAACGACGTAATCTGACGGCGGGCAGCGAGTGCCGACGAGCGAAATACGTATTGATTCCGTGCCATCGTCGCCAGCGCCGACCACGCCGCGGGCCAGCACTAGGGACTCAAGACCTCTGAAGATTCCAACGACTTGGTTGAGACGCACCGTAAATCGGCCGCGGTCGTCGTCGTGCCAATCGGTTGGATGTTTATTTGCTAAAAAGGCGGCGATCTGCTCGATCCACGCGACCCCAGCAGCTTTCGTGTCGGCAACGCGTGATGTAAAAACCTTTAAATCGGGAGTGAGGGCAACCGATTTTACGCTCTCCGCGCGTTTCCTCAACGATTCGCGGCATCCTGGCCCTATACTTGCATCCAGCGCCCCGGCCAAGTCGTCTGTGAGATTTTCTAGCAATACCTCGTATTTGCGTTGCAATTCGACAAGCGACTTTTGCAACGCCCGCACGAATGCAATCGCGTCATGCGGCTGCCCGTCGGCGGCTCCACCAAAAGGGGCAACGTTGCAGGCGGCGGGCAAATCCCTAAACAACAGTTGGTCCGGCTCGGATGCGGTCAAAAGTGCTTCACGAACCGCGATAGTCATTGGGGTCAGTGTTTTTGTTTGGCTGGCAAACAAATTTAAGCCTCGGGCGAAGCGCAGTAACGGCTTTACCACGTCCAGCATATCGCGGCATTCCGGCGCCCCGCCGATAGGGGGCTGGCCGAGCATTTTCGAGAGTTGCTCAAACACCGTCGTCCTGACGCCGCTGATTTGCCAGCGGCGAACCGTGTAGCGTGATGGATCTTTCACAAGTTTTTCAAATACTGCGTCCGTGAGCTGCGGCAGGAAGGCCCCCCCGTCGTAGACCGCCACGTCCGCCTCGTTGCCGAGCAGGGCCGCGCACAGGAAAATCGGGATGACGCCGTTCCGCAACCCGAACGGTGGGCTTCGTAGGATATTGTATAGCTCGCCCAAATTTATCGGCGTTGATTTAGCACCCTCAAAAAAGGAGGATATGGCCCCATAGACCGGCTTGGCGTCTTTCCGAACGTGCTGCTCCGATGCCGCGAGTGCCCATCGGCCATGATCGTCATAATGCAGCTTCAGGGCCCGAAGCACTGAAAGGTAAATGCTTTTTTCCGGCGGGTTGCCAGGAATACCCAGGCCCTCAATGTTGGCGTGGCGCAGCATGCGCTTTATAAGATTGCCCTGGGCTGCTGCTGCTGACGACGAAAGCTGGTTACGGTTAATAATTTCATTTTGGATGGCTGGCGCGTCGCGGAAGACCTTGTCGCAAATGTGCGACAGCAGTTCGTTAAGTTCGCGTGCCGTCGACAGTTTCTGCTCCCCACCCATTGCGTACCAACGCGTGGGCTTGTCGGTCGGGCGCGGCGCCAATAGCTTCTCAACGGCCTGCTCTAGCCGCCGCCGAATATCGTCCTCTCGGGCCGCGAGTTCCCGTCTTGCCGTCGCGTCGCCCTGCAGGTCGGCTGATGACTGCCGCACCCATTGGATTGCGGAAATCTCATGCGCGAGAAAATCAACATCCCCGGCATTTCCCGGCTCGCACACGACAATCTGGCCCTGGGCCCTTTCATTCCGGTCCAACATTTTGACCGCGCTGGCGGCGACGCCATGTATGCCGGGCAGCACCACGATGATGCGGCCGTCTCCCTTGGCGCCATGCGGGATCCGTTCATATTCCGTCACCACTTCGCTAAGCGTCGCCATCGTCGCGAATACGATTTCAAAGAATCTGAGCGTCCCGCGCTGAAAGGAATGTCGGCGCGCGACAATCGGCTGTGGGGCAAAATTTGACTGGAGCAAGCGAACCGTTGCCACGTTCGTACCGATGTGGCTTCTAGCGTCGGCAATCTGTGCGTCCACGTCAATGTCGCTGCCCTCCCAAAGGCTGTACGTGCCATTGAAGCGCCGGTGAACAATCGCAGATTTTGCAAGGAGCGACTGAATTGCTTTGACGACCTCCTCCTCACCGCTTTGCGCCGACAAAGCAAAAGCGACTGCACGGCCCGTGGGGGCGATGCCGTTCCACCGACCGACAATACCTAATAACGCGACGGCCCGCAGCACGTCGACCTCTGCGCGGGTAAGGCTTGGATGCTGCGCCTCAACGTGAAGCGCCTCGGCCCATCGCTTCCCGTCCCTGCCTGCTAGGAGGGAGTCACCGAAGGTGCCGGTTAAATAATCGTAAAATTGGACGATTCCGTACAGGCGATCAGACCCAGCGACCCTGGCGAATTCGGCAAGACCGTGCGGCTCGCCCGACGACATGAATGAAAAGGCAGATCGTTCGTTCTGGCCGAACCGTTTGAATACCGGGCCGAGGAGTAACGCTACACATGGATGCAATGGGTAGCAGGCTGCGAGCAGCTCCGGGGCCTGCTTTGGGTCCAAGCCAGCCGGAACCGCTATTTCGCTGGCGACATCA
>JAJZCU010000047.1 GCA_021828935.1 Planctomycetota bacterium
GCTTCGCCAACGAGATCGATGAGTGGTCCCAGTGGCAGCAGGTCATTGATACGACGGTGACGTCCATCGGCGAACAGGGTCTTCACCGGGGCGCGGCGCGCTTGCTGGTGGAACAGATTCCGCAACGTCAGACCATGTCACCGAGTAGTAGCGCCTTGGCGGCGGAGTTGGTGCGCTTCGTGCGGGATCAGGAACGCCGGATCAACCCCGGAGAACGCCTGCCCGCCAGCACGGAAATCCTTGAGCCGTGCTTCGGGCGATTCAAGGAACTTGAAAAGCAACAATCGCGCGGCGGATTTACCCAATTGGTGCTGGGCTTCGGAGCTTTTCTCACCCGGGTCACCGCGGACACGGTGAAGACCGCGTTGCGGTCCAGCCGCACCGCCGACATACAGGATTGGGCCAAGCAAATGCTTGGCCGCACTCTGTTTTCCCAACGCAAAGCGGCCTTTTCCAGCGCAACAAAAACGGGATGAACTACGGGCGGGGGTTTTCATCAGCCCACCCTGTGCCCCCGGAACCAGCGTTCGCTTGCAGCAATTGTTAAATAAAGAAGGCCGCGCCGGCGCGTGCCGGGGGCGGCCTTCAGGGGGAGGCGCAAATATCGGAACGATCAGCCGCGGCTATGCGCCGGCCATTTGCGGCGCCTTGGCGAACTCCTCAATAATCACGCGGTTGAACGCCGGAATATCCGCCGGCTTGCGGCTGGTTATCAGCACATTGCTTTGCCGACAGGTCACCACCTCTTCATCCACCCACTTGGCGCCGGCGTTTTTTAAATCCGTTTGAATAGATTCATAGGAAGTCATTTTGCGGCCGCGCACCACGCCGCTGTCAACAAGCGTCCACGGGCCGTGGCAAATCGCCGCCACCGGTTTGTTGGCGTCAAAGAACGCCCGCACGAACTTCTGAACCGGTTCCTTGCGCCGCAGCTTGTCTGGGTTCATCACTCCGCCCGGCAATAACAGGGCGTCGTAATCTTCCGGGTTCGCTTCATCAATGGTGACATCCACGGGAAATTTGTCGCCCCACTCAGTAGACTGCCACCCTTTTACCTGCCCGCTCTTGAGCGAAATTAAATCGGTCTTGGCGCCAGCCTGTTCCAAGGCTTCCCGCGGTTGGGTCATTTCTACCTGCTCAAAGCCATCGGTCACAACAATAGCGACTTTCTTACCGGCCAATTTACTGCCTGTGCTGCCTGCCATAGGACACCTTCCAAAAAAGAGAGTCTGCCCAACGGCACGCCGCACTCGTGGCGGCCGCCGGGCAGTAAACGCACGGCTGCTTCATGCAAGGCCGATGCCACCCGCCGGTTTTATAAGACGTTTCCCAAACCCTGCATCGCGGGCGCCGCAGCCTCAAGCTTGCAAAGCCGCACCGTATGTCCGAAACTGCCGCGCAGCGTAACGCCCCGCGGGCACGCCAACGGTTGGCTCCCAATGGTTTTGGGACACTGCCGAACAGGAGACCCATGTCCATAAACTCCGGCAACTCGGCGACGGCAACGCCCGCGCCTGCGGCCTCTGGCTGGGACAGCCAGGCCCACGCGCCCGCGTTGAGCCGCCCGCGCCTGCCGGCGCTGACCAGCCTGCGATTCTTCGCGGCATTTCTCATTGTGTTCCACCATATCAACGGGATTATT
The DNA here is from genome assembly GCA_021828935.1 of Planctomycetota bacterium. Classification (GTDB taxonomy): domain Bacteria; phylum Planctomycetota; class Phycisphaerae; order WQYP01; family WQYP01; genus JAJZCU01. The sequence goes on from JAJZCU010000047.1 coordinate 1,643, forward strand.
TTCCCGTACAGCAAAACGCTCCACCGGTGGAATCTACAGGAAGGGGTCACTTTCTTCTTCGTGCTCTCCGGGTTTATCCTGACCTACGTATATCCGGAACTCAGGGCCGGCGCCCGGCTGCGCTTTCTTTGGGCCCGCATCGCCCGCATCTGGCCCGCTCACCTATTTGCCCTGGCGCTGTTGCTTTACTTAATTTACTGGCAAAGCCTGGCCGGCCACCATCGGCCGTGGGTGTTTGTGGCCAACATTTTCCTGTTACAGGCCTGGTTTCCTTATTATCACGTATTCTTTTCCTTTAACGCCGTCTCCTGGACCATTTCCGTCGAGATGCTGTTTTATGTGCTCTTCCCGTTTCTGGTGTGGAAGCTGGCCCAAACCTGGCATGTTAAATTAATCGCAGCCTTTGGGCTCATGGCATTAATGTGCTATCTGGCCTCCGCGCGCGGACTGCCTTATTTTAGCGCCGCGCATGGGGTGATCAGCCAAACCGCCTTGACGACCATCAACCCCTTGAGCCGCGTATTTCAGTTTGTTTTTGGAATGATGGTCGCCCTGGCCTGGCGAAACTATGGACATCGCTTCACACTGGGCCGCATCTCCACCACGGTCGCCGAAGTGCTCGCTGTGGCCCTATGCACATGGACCGTATACCACGCCAACGTTCCGGCGGCCTGGCATGCCGGCGTGAATTCCACGCTGTCGTTCGGGCAACTGCTGTGGCTGCGACAGGGGGCGTTTGATTATGTGCCGTTTGGTATTTTAATATTTTTATTGGCCACCGAGCGCGGGCTGATCAGCCTGCTGCTCTCCTTTTCGCCGTTGGTGGTGTTGGGAGAAATAAGTTATTCCATGTACCTGCTGCACCAGGTGGTGCTGCGTTGGTACGTGTTGCGCATGCAGGCCTTTACCCTGGTTCCGCATGTGCTGATACTCCCGTTTTACCTGGCATTGGTGCTGGCCTTAAGTTATGTCAGCTTCGCATTTATAGAAACGCCCGCGCGCTACGGCCTGACACGTTTGTTTCCGAAAAAATCAGTGGCGCGCCCGCCGGCCACGCCGCCGCCAGTTCCCGCCGGGGAATCGCCCAAGCCCACGATGCATGTTCTGCGCGCGCGGTGGGAAAGTTTCATGCATTCCAAGGCGCCATGGAAAATTGGCCTGCCCGTGGCTGGGTTCGGATTGTTGGTCGCGCCGGTGATCTATTTCGCGCGGCTGCCAGAGGTGGCGTGGATCACGCAGGCCACTGCGGCCAAACTACAGCAAGGCAGCCTACCGCAAAGCATGTGGCGGCCGATGGGACCAAACCTCACGCTGCTGGCCGCGCGCGTGCATCCCGCCGGCCCATATGCGTACCTTACGCTGGTCTGGCACAACAATGCCTTCATCCATTTAAATCATGAAGTCGTGGTGCGGCTGTTGACTGCCGGCGGAAAGGTTCGCAAAAGTTTTCATTTCCGGCAGGAAGATTCGCGCCTCGCAGCGCTGCCCAACAGCTACTGGTTTAACCGCACGCGCCTACGGGAGAGATGGCTGAAACCCTCGACCCAACTGCAACTGGTGCTGCTTAAAAATTTGCATGAAAAGTTGGCCGGTGCGCCAACCGTGACGATTCCCCTGAATCTGAAGTAACCGCGCCGAAAAATCGCGCCGCTGATCGTTGATGAACGCTCAACGTTCGATGATACTACCGCCCTTTCATCCCTCACACTGGAGACGCCCATGGCGGACACGGTTAAGCAGGCCCCCACCAATTCTGTCAAGAAAATTGTATTGGCATATTCCGGCGGGTTGGACACATCGGTGATTTTGCCGTGGCTGAAGGAAAATTATCCGGGCTGCAAGGTGATCGCCTTTGCCGCCGAATTAGGCCAGGGCGATGAACTGGAAGGCATTAAACAGAAAGCCCTGGCCAGCGGCGCCGACAAATGCATTGTCAAAGACCTCCGGCAGGAATTTGCCGAGCAGTACTGTTTTCCGATGCTCCGCGCCGGCGCAGTGTATGAACACACGTATATGCTTGGAACATCCATCGCCCGCCCGTTGATCGCCCGCTATCAGGTTCTGGTGGCCCAACAGGAAGGCGCCGACGCCGTAGCCCATGGCGCCACCGGAAAGGGCAACGACCAGGTGCGCTTTGAGTTGACGTACATGGCCCTGGCGCCGCATCTAAAAATCATTGCCCCGTGGAAGGATGATCGCTTTCAACTGCGCAGCCGTGAAGCCGCCATTGAATATGCGAAGGAAAAAGGGGTGCCCATCGCCCAGACTGTGAAGAAAATCTATTCGCGAGATCGCAATCTGTGGCACATTTCGCATGAGGGCGCCGACCTTGAAAGCCCCGCCAATGAGCCGCTGGATAATCTCTGGGTGATGAGCGTGCCGGTAAGCAAAGCCCCGTCCAAGGCGGAATTTGTCACGGTTGCTTTTGAAGCCGGCACGCCGGTAAGCGTGGACGGCAAGCGCATGGCCGGCCACAAGATCATTGAAGCATTAAATGAGGCCGGTGGGCGTCATGCGGTGGGGCAAACGGATCTGGTGGAAAATCGTCTCGTGGGAATGAAAAGCCGCGGCGCCTATGAAACGCCGGGCGGCACTATTTTGTTAACAGCGTTGCGGGCGCTGGAATCGCTATGCCTGGAGCGCGAAACGCTGCATTACAAGCAGCAGGTGGCGCTAAAATATGCGGAATTGGTCTATTACGGCCAGTGGTTTCACCCCCTGCGCGAAGCCTTGGACAGTTTTGTGACCGCCGTTGAAAATAAGGTTTCCGGCACGGTAAAACTGCGGCTGTTCAAGGGCCGGGCCACCGTGGCGTCCGTGCAATCGCCCAACAGCCTTTATCAGGAAAATCTGGCCAGCTTCACCATGGGCGCTGAATATGATGGCAAAGACGCCATCGGCTTCATCCGCCTGTTCGGCCTGCCGATGCGCGTACACGCTTCTGTGCAGCGTTCGGAAGATGAACCATAAACAGCCACGCGGCGGCGCGCTACAATGCGTTTGCCCAACCGGAATCAAACGGAGATTAGTGATGGCGGAAAAACGATTACTGCGCCTCGGCCACTCGCCCGACCCCGACGATGCCTTCATGTTTTACGGGCTGGCCAAGGGTCTCATGGACACCGGCCCATATGCCTTTGAACACGTCATGGAGGATATTCAGACGCTCAACACGCGGGCCATGAAGGGTGAACTGGAAATCACCGCCATCAGCCTTCATGCATATCCTTACGTGAAGAGCAAATACGCCCTAACCGCGTGCGGCTGCTCCATGGGCGACGGCTACGGCCCCATGATTGTCTCGCGTGAACCATTTACCATTGAACAACTGCGCACCAAGCGCATCGCCGTTCCCGGCACGCTGACCACGGCGTTTCTCACGCTGCAATTGTTGCTGGGAAAGGGCGTGCATAATGTGGTCAAACCGTTCGATCAGATTCTGCAATACGTGCAGGCCGGCCATGCCGACGCGGGATTGATTATTCACGAAGGGCAGCTTACGTACCAAAACATGGGGCTGGTCTGCTGCGTGGACATGGGGCAATGGTGGCAGGCACAAACCGGACTGCCCCTGCCGCTGGGTGGGAACGTGATCCGCCGCGATCTGGGGGCAAAAACCATTCGCGAGGTCACTGCGATATTAAAGAACAGCATTCAATTTTCACTGGACCATCGCGACGCCGCCGTGCGCTACGCACTGCAATACGCCCGGGATATGGACCAGGGCCTCGCGGATAAATTTGTAGGCATGTACGTGAATCATTGGACACTGGACTACGGCCCCCGCGGCCGCGAAGCCGTCAACGCCCTGCTTTCCGCCGGCGAAAAGGCCGGCCTCACCCCGCGTTGCACCCCCGTGGAATTCGTGGAAGCGTGATGGCGCCGCGCAGCACCCGCCCATAAAGCCGCGACCGTTGGTCGCGCCCGCCCAGCCGCGCAGCGCCCGCCCATAAAGCCGCGACCGTTGGTCGCGCCGCCCAGCCGCAGGCGCAGGCGAACGACGACCGGCTTTTCATCCACAGATTTACACAGATTCACACAGATTCGACGACGACGGCGACGAAAGAAACCGCCCATATAGCCCCCGGCTCGCCGGGGGTGGGCGCCGCGGCGGCGAGTCTTGTTAAATAATAATGCCGAACCGCCGGCGGCGCCGCAACCGCAACGGGCGAACGGCAACGGCCCGGGCGCCGTACGCAGCGCAACCCCGGGTTCACGCGGGTAATACCGCCCGAAGGGCCGGACGGATCCCCGCTCCGCCGCCCGAACCCGCCAAATCACCGCTGCCGGAACAAAATGAAAATTCCACCGGCCCTTATTCTGCAACCACTTACGGCGTTGTCGCACGCCCCGCGGCGGCACGGTTCCGCACTGGCGGCCCCGCACCGCCGCGGGATTGTGCCGCCGCCACGCGCCCGCCGCGGCCCAACGGGCCGGCGCGGGCGGCTAACAGGTCTGGTCACTGGTTTGAAAGTTTCTGCGACGGCGCGCGTTCGTATGCACATGACGTTCCGCCCCCGGGCCGGCAGCGCGGTATGCGGCATTTTGCGCCAGGGTCGACGCACCAAACCCGGTATTCGTTGCGAACAAAGCCCGCGCCAAGGATTAGCCGCGTCCGCAGACGCGCGGAGGCGCGTAACGGATTTCCGGCGTAGCACGCGCTCCCGTCGGCAGCGCAATGCCCCACATTTCACCCCCGACGGCAGGTCCGCGCACCGGTCGCCGGGTAACGCCGTGGAACGGCCTGCAAACTGACCCCCGCACGTGCGGAAGGCTGCCGGCAACGCCTCGAGGCCGGGCAAGCCGAAGAGGCCATGGCCCTGGAGGCATTGCACCACAACAGTGGCCAAAAGAAGCAGTTTTGGCGACTTCAGGCCCTTTCCAACAATTAAACCGGGCACTCAAAAACTTTGCCATAGCCCCCGGACACCCGTCAAACCCGCCCTCAGTATTGATGCCGGTGAATCTTTTGGCTAAGATGTTGGGTTTGGTGTACGTATACGCACTAAAGGCGGTGGAGGTTTGACGGTCCAGCGAGGGCGTTCCACCACTTGGAGGACAGGTCGTTGAAAAATTTAATCCCCCCGTCAGGCCGGCCTGAGAAGCTTGGCCTGTACGATCCGCAATTTGAACATGACAGTTGCGGCGTTGGTTTCATTGCGCACATTAAAGGCCGGCAAAGCCATGCCATTGTTGGGCAAGCCATCCAAATGCTTGAACACATGGAACACCGTGGCGCCTGCGGTTGCGAAGACAACACCGGCGACGGCGCCGGCATTCTCACCGCCCTGCCCCATGCATTTTTGGCCAAAATCGCCGCACGCGACATGCACATTGCCCTGCCCGCCGCCGGCGCCTATGGCGCGGGAATTGTCTTCCTGCCCACAGACAACGAGCAGCGCGCCGTTTGTGAAAAAATTGTTCAGGATATCATTGCCCAACAGGGCCAGAAATTTCTGGGTTGGCGCGACGTACCCACCGACAACAGCATGTTGGGCATGGGCGCCCGGCGCATTGAACCGCGCCTGCGTATGCTGTTCATTGGCGGCGGCGAAGGCCAGGACGCTGAAACGCTGGAACGCCAGCTTTACATCATCCGCAAGCGGGCCACGGCCGCCATCCGCGCCAGCGATTTAAACCAGTCGCATTATTTTTACGTTTGCAGCCTCTCCACCAAGGTTTTAATTTACAAAGGCCAGCTTACGCCGCACCAGGTGAAGGAATACTTCCGCGCGGATTTAAGCGATCCAACCTATGTAAGCCACCTGGCGTTGGTGCATTCACGTTTTAGTACCAACACGTTTCCATCCTGGGACCGGGCCCAGCCCATGCGCTTCATGGCCCATAACGGCGAAATTAATACCCGCCGGGGCAACGCCAATTGGATGAAAGCCCGTGAGGCGCTCTTTCAAAGCCCCCTCTTCGGCGACAAAATTGACCAAATTCGGCCGGTCATTGAACCGGATTCCTCCGACTCCGGCGAATTCGACAATTGCCTGGAAATGCTGCTGCACACCGGTCGCACGCTGCCCCAGGCCATCATGATGATGATCCCCGAGGCCTGGCAGAATCATGAATCCATGCCGCCGGAGCGTCGCGCGTTTTATGAGTTTCATAGCTGTTTAATGGAACCGTGGGACGGCCCAGCCTCTGTGGCCTTTACCGACGGCCATTACATTGGCGCCGTGCTGGACCGCAACGGTCTGCGCCCCAGCCGTTATTATGTTACCAAAGATGATTTGGTCATCATGGCCAGCGAAGTGGGCGTGCTGCCCGTGGAACCCGAAAATGTGCTGCGCAAAGGGCGTTTGCAGCCCGGCCGCATGTTTTTGGTTGATTTCCAGCAGGGCCGCATCATTGATGACAGCGAACTTAAGAGCACGCTGGCCCACGAGCATCCGTACAGCCAGTGGCTCACCGAACAGCGCCTGAGTCTGGATGATCTTCCGGCGGCTGATCATGTTGCGGGATTCGACCCCGAAACGCTGCTGACGCGCACGCAATGCCTGGGATACACCACCGAAGACGTATACAAGCTTGTAGCTCCGATGGGCACGCGCGGTGAAGAGGCCCTGGGCTCCATGGGCAACGACGCCGCCCTGGCCTGCCTAAGCGACCAGCCGCGAATGCTTTACGATTATTTCAAGCAGGTCTTCGCCCAAGTGACCAATCCGCCGCTGGATTCGGACAAAGAAGCCATTGTGATGAGCCTGGAATGCTACATTGGCCCCGAAAAGAACATTCTTGAGGCCACGCCGCAGCACTGTCACCGTCTGCTGCTGCCTCAGCCGTTATTAACCAATGCCCAGTTGGCCAAGCTTAAAACGCTTAACCACCGCGGCTGGAAAACCAAAACCATCGACGCCACGTTCGACCGCAACGGTGGCCCGGACGCCCTGCGCGACGCCATCCAGCGCATCTGCCGCGAGGCCTCCGCCGCCATTCAAGAAGGTTACAGCCTGGTCATACTTTCCGACCGCGGCCTGCAAGTAAACCGTGTGGCCATTCCCACCTTGCTGGCCTGCGGCGCCGTGCATCACCACCTTGTGCGTGAAGGCTCGCGCACGCGCGTGGGCCTGGTGCTGGAAACCGGCGAAGCCCGGGAAGTGCATCACCACTGTCTGCTGGTTGGGTACGGCGCCGACGCCATCAACCCGTATCTGGCCTTTGAAGTGCTGTGGAATCTCCGCCGGGAAGGAACCATTGACGCGAAGTTCGATGACGAAAAACTTGTCAAGCATTACATCAAAGCCGTCAGCAAGGGCATGCTGAAAGTGATGAGCAAAATGGGCATTTCCACTTTGCAATCGTACAAGGGCGCCCAAATTTTTGAGGCCGTGGGCGTTAATGCGCAAGTGGTGGACATGTGCTTTGCCGGCACCGCTTCCCGGCTGCAGGGCGTGGACTTTAACGTGCTGCAACAGGAGGCCCTGCGCCGGCATGAAATTGGCTTCCCCGCGCGGCCCCAAACCAAAGCCCTGCCCGTGCTGCCCAACGGCGGTCAATACGCCTGGCGGCGCGATGGCGAACAGCATCTGTTTAACCCGGAAACCATCGCCAATTTGCAGGACGCCACGCGCACCAACAGCCGCGAGGCCTATGCCCGCTACGCCAAATATATTAATGAACAATCCGGCCGCCTTTGCACCCTGCGCGGTTTGCTGAAGCTCAAGCCCGGCGCCGCGCCGGTCTCCATTGCTGAAGTTGAACCTGCCAAGGAAATTGTCAAGCGGTTTGTCACCGGCGCCATGAGCCTGGGGTCCATCTCGCCGGAAGCCCATGAAACGCTGGCCATCGCCATGAACCGCATCGGCGGCAAGTCCAACACGGGCGAAGGCGGCGAAGATCCGCGGCGCTTCAAGCC
>JAJZCU010000048.1 GCA_021828935.1 Planctomycetota bacterium
GCCCGGCCCGCAGCGCCGCCCGGCACTGTGCCCGAGCCACCCAGGCGCGCGCGGCAACCTGCATCAGCAGGCGCAGGTCGGCGCCGCAGCGCGAACAGACCGGCTGTTCACGGAATCGGGCGGAGCAGACGGGGCATTTTGGCTCCAAGGCTTTTTCGGTTTCGCTCATCGCCCTTCCACAAAGAAGAGGAACTCTTCCAAAGCCTTGGTGGCCGCCGTGATATCAGCAAGTTTTTCCTCCGCCACGGCTGCTTCCAAGTCCTCAATGAGTGACAGGGCTTCTTCCTGATCATCGCTGTGCATGGCGGGCATCAACTGGCGGCACCTGGCGACGGTTGCGGTGGGGGCTTGCGTTGTTCCTGCCGACGCCGCGTTAGCTTCGCCGAAATTGCCCGAGGCGGCCGGTATCGGCTCGTGCGCGGAGGAACGGGCGCCGGTTTCATCCGTGTGGATTGCTTCCACTGGGTCCACGCCCGGATCTGCGCCATCGCTGACGCCCTGGGCGTCGATCATTTCATGTTCGCCTTCGCCCGGTGCGTCTGCATTAAACTCGTCATCTTCGATGTCATCGGCGTCCTCTGCGGGCACCTCTTCCCATCGGTTCGCAAAGATGCGTTCGATTTCTTCCCGGCCGCGGGCAATTTCCGCGGCATCGCGTGGCCGCGTGGCGCCGGTGATGGCAATGTGTTTGCTCATGCCGGTGCTTTTTTCAATGGCGGTTACGTGCAGAATGCCGTCAAGGTCAAGGCGCATGCGGCACAGCACGGCGTTGTTTTCCTTGCCGGTCGTGAGTCCTTCGACCCTGAATTTGCCAACGTGGGCGTTTTTTAGCGCATCGGGATCATCGCCCTGATAGATGTTCAGTTCCACTTCGGTCTGATCCGGGTACATGGTGAAGTATTGGTCGGTGCGCGTCACCGGCAGCGGCGTGTTGCGCCGGATGATCGGATGATAGCAATGCAGGTAGGGTTCATTTTCCAACATGCCTACATAGCTGGGGCCAAAGGAAAATGGCGATACGTCAATGAGCACGCGCTCAATGGCGTGGCCGCCGATGCGGCTGGCCAACACCCCGGCGCCCAGGGCCACGCACAGATCGGGGTGTACGTCGGTGCGGGGGGCCTTGCCCGTGGCGCGTTCCAACATGTTAATGACCAGGGGCGTGCGCGTTGAGCCGCCCACCAGCAGCACTGAATCAAGATCGGCGGCCTGCATATTCGCGTCGGCCAGGGCTTTGGAGGCGCTTTCAAGCGTTTGTTCAACCAGCGGACGAATCATATCTTCATATTGCGGTCTTGAGATTTCAACGTCCATGTGAAGCGGCTTGCCGTCGACAATCGCCAGAGCCTCTTCCTTGATTCTGGCAAACGGCTCAAAGCTTAATTGTTTTTTGGCCTCTTCAGCGGCCCACCAGAGCCGGGCGTAGGCGGCCGGATGGTCCTGCCGCACATCCACGTGGTGCTGTTGCCGGAAAAGTTCCACGAGGTGATCCACAATTTTCTGGTCAAAATCATCGCCGCCCAGCCGATTGTTGCCGTGACTGGAAAGTACCTCGGTAATCTCGCCATCAATCCGGACAATCGAAACGTCCAGCGTGCCGCCGCCCAGATCAAACACCATGACCTTGCGGGCGGATTGCACATCCAGACCATAGGCCAGGCTTGCGGCAGTGGGTTCATTGACGATGCGCACCACCTCCAGGCCGGCCAGGGCGCCGGCTTCGCGTGTGGCGTTGCGTTGGGCATCGGAGAAGTAGGCGGGCACCGTGATCACGGCCTTGGTGATTGGTTCGCCGAGGCGCAACGCGGCCCAGCGGGCGAGTTCACTAAGAATAAATGCGGAAATTTCGGCGGGCGAAAAGCTGCGGTCGCCCAGGGTGATGCGTTCTTCCGTGCCCATGAGCCGCTTCACGCTGCGCACGGTGCGTTCGGGGTAAAGCAACATCTGGTTGCGCGCCGGCACGCCCACGAGCAGTTCGCCGGTGGGGGACATGCCGATGCACGACGGCAGCATGGTCTGGTTTCCATTGCCGATGATCTGCGGTTTTCCATCAATGAATGCCGCGATTTCAGAATTTGTTGTGCCTAAATCGATGCCTACAATAACTTCAGCCATTTTTCGGTTCTCCTGCGCGGGCGACCTGCACCTGCGCTGTTTCTAAAATTTCATCATGCGTGGTGTAGCCACTGCGGTACACCGCCAAGACTGTTCCATCGGGTACATTCTGCGCCGTTTGCACGTCCACCGCCACCATGCAGGACGGGTCGAACATTTCGCCCGCCTTTCCAACGCGGCTGATGCCCCACTGCCGCAGCGCCGCATCAAGCCGCGAATATGTCAGGCGATACCCTTCGCGCATCGCGTTGACGGCGGCGGCGGGGTCTGCGGCCGGCGCGGCGGCGCGGCGCCACCAAGACGTCTTGGGCGCCGCCGCCGTCGTAAGTTGCGCCTTGTCCAAATTTTGCATCCCACGCTCCAGGCGGTCCACCATATCAAACAATACCGCAAGCACTTCTTTGGCGGACGGCAGGTGGGATTCGTTATGCTGGTCAACGTCCGCCTGCGCCGTCTGCGCCAAAACGCGTATTTCATCGGTGGCTTGGGCCTGGGCCGCGCGCAGGGCATCAAGTTGCCCAGCCAACTGCGCGAACGACGGCCCCATGGCGCCGGCCAGTTGCTTAAACGCCCGTCCCTGCAGACGTATCTCTCCGGTTAATGCGGTTAACGCCGAGAACAGCGTGTACAGATCGGCCGCGCTGGCGGCGGGATTTTCAGCGCTCTGGGCCGCCGCCATCATGATCGCATGCGGAACGCCATCGGGCGGCGGCTCTTCGGCGAGCATGCGGTCCAGCCACTGTTCAAACTGACCTAATAATTTTTCGCGCACGGCGTCCTTTTCCGACGTCGGCGGCGCGTGTTCAAAAGCCGGCGCGCCATCGTCCGGCCGCGCGCCCGGCGCCCGGGACGGTTCCCCCGCGGTCTCCGTCGCTGGCGCCGCGGCGCCGTCCGCGATGGTCGTGTCAGGCGCCGCTGACGGATCCAGTTCAGGGGACGATTCCGTGGCTTCCGGCGCTGGTTCGACGGCTAAGGCGGGCCTGTCTTCAGGTGGTATTTGGTCGACGGTCAACCCCGTTTCTCCTTCAGCAAGTCCAGCCACAGGGTTGGGCCAATAAAACGGCGGGAAGCGGGAAAGATATCCAACAGGTCGGGCAGGCGCGTCCGCGGGTCGGGGCCCGCGAGCACCCGCGCGGCCCGCTGTTTAGGGTTACTTAGCAAGGCATACGCATCCCGGAGACGTTCAAAGGCGTCCGGATCGCGGTCCGGAGGGTGGCTGCGCACCTGCTTTATATAAGCCTCATGCACCTCCCGGTCATTGGCCTCCGGACCCACTTCCAACAGTTGCCGTGCGGCATCCCACGATAAATCAGTTTTATTTTGGTCTGACAAAATTCAAGTTCTCCTTTTGCGCCGGCTTAACGGCGTCGGCGTTTGTGCTTTTTCCCGCGGCGCGGTCCGCCTGACGGGTCGCTCTTGGAAAGCTGCTCCGCGATTTCAACCAGCCGCCCTAAAACATCAGGACCTTCCCGCAAAAGTTCTTCTTCTGTGGGAAGGCGCCCATATTTATTAAGTAATTTTATAAAGAGACCTCGCAATGGCTCAGGCAGCCCCTGGGCTATTTCCAAGTTGTCTCTCAGCGTGTCGCTGTCCTGATCAAAAAGGCCGGGTGTTTTACCGTCGCTGTCGTCCTGGAAATCCATGCCAAGTTCGTCATCATCATCATCTTCTTCATCCTCCTGGTCGTCGGAGGCATCAGGGCCGGAGGGAATCCACTGGGGACCGTCATCCCAATCATATAAAGCCTCCACAACATGGCGTTGGCCCTCCGCGGCGTTGCGGGGAAACTCCTCAGCGGCGCGTTCGGCCGTCAAAATTTCGGCCAGTATCTTAGGTTCAACGCCCTGCCCCCCGGCGCGCTCCAGAAGCTGTTGGGCCAACCCATGCCTGTTAATAAAGTTGGTGGCTTTGGCCGCCATGTCCGCATCGTTGGCTTGGCGGGCCAAGGTTAACGCCGCCAACAGGCATTGCGTAGCGCGTTTCGGATAACTTGAGAAAATCGCCCGCGCCCGGCATAAAAGGAAAGTTGCGACCTCCGGTCCCTGGGAAACGGCCAGCCCGGCGGTGGCCACAAGGTAATCGGTCGCTTCGCCAATTCTGGCTGCGGCCAGGAGAAACAGGGATGCCCTGGGTATTCGACACGGCTTTTCGCGAAGCGCCGTCTGTATGGGTGGAACCACCGCCACGGGGTATGCCATCTCAAGGCCGGTATGTTTTCCAAGCTGGTAACATTTAATAAAGATGTCCACGGCCTCCGGCGGTTCAAATTCCGGATGCGTCCGTGGCAGGGTCCAGGCCGGAAGCAAGTACACGTTGGTTTTGGCTTCGACGGCGGCGATCAGATGCATGGCCGTCGGGGCCCCGATGGCCTCAACGCACTGCGTTGCAAACCGCGTGGCGGCGGGAACGTCATTTCGCAAAATCTCCAGGGCGATGCGCAGAGCAGCCAGAAAACCGGCGTGCAGGCTTCTCTCCATGGTGGGGGGCAGGGCTTCAAATTGGATTAAATCCTGCTCTACAAGATGCGGCTTTTTTGATTTAAAGTGGCGCCACGCGGTCAGCAGAATCAGTCGGCCGCGCGCCTGCCGCACCAGCGGGTTCATGGGGGCAACCGCCTCGGCCTGGGCAAGGTAATCCAAGGCCAGCGAAAAGGCCTTCCGGTCTTCCGCCAATTTCAACAACAGCAGCAGGGCCTCGACATCACCGGGAAGCGCCTGGTGCCAGGACCGCGCTACATGGTCAAGGTTTTTGGCCGAAGCCCCGGAGTTGTCCAGCCAATTGGTCCATTGGCGAAAGGTTTCCGGGTCGGGTTGAATTGCCGCGGCGCGGCCAAACCAATATGCGGGGTCGTAAACCGTGCCAGTTTCGAATTCGGGTCTGTTGGCCACAAGTGCGGCAATTTCCCGTGGCTGTTTGCTATAGTCAGCACGCATGTACTCAGCGAGATCCGGCCCTTCACGCCGCGCCGCCTCCAATTCATCGGGGTCGACTTTGGCGAGGGCTTCAGCCGCCCTGAGACACACCTGCACCTCTTCAGGGCTGTTGCCCTTCATGAGGCCCTCGTGTTGTGCGTGGGCTAAGAACAGGATCCACCATGGGCCGACCGTGGGGCTGTGCACCATTTCGTTGGCCTGCGCGCGGAGCTTCCAAAAATATGCGTTGAAACGGATCGATACGCGTAAGACCTCCATTACGGGATCAACCGGCGCCTCGGTGAGAATCGCACGACATATCAGATGCGCGGCGACCTTATCAAGAATGTCCGGCCGAACACTGCGGCACGCACGCACCGCGTCGGCGACCGATTTTTTTAGGCGGTTCACGTGGAAGCCCACCAAAGCCGCCTCCACGTTCTGCAATGCGCTACGCAAGCCGGCATCCGAGCCGCTGATGCGACCCGCGATAATCTTGGTCATTCCCTGGGGGACATCGCGGTGGTCCAGCATTGCCAGGAGCGCCTCGCCGGCCCGCGCCACTGCGGCATGCGGCGGAATGGTTGCGATCAATCGCCGACACAGCGCATCGTCTCCATGATAGAAGGCCGCCATGGCGCGAATGAGCGTTTTCCATGCCGCCAGGGGGCTGTGGCGGGAAACCTCCGGCAGCGCAATTTGTTCGTTGGTGACCGGCCCGGTGGTCACCGCGGTGAACGCCGCATGGATTGCTTTGGCCGCGGCGCGCAGCGGATGATCAACGGGCACCGCGGCACAATTTGCCAAGGTGGCAAGATCGGTAATGTGGGCGGTAATTGCGCTTTCAATGGATGTCTTGATCCCCGGATCAACGTCGCCGCGGGCCAACGGCGCAATGAGCTGCTCCATGCTGCCGCCGGTGGCATTCGCACGAACCTCTAACAGCTTCAATCGGTGCATGTGGGCCGGAAATCGCTCTTTGACAATATTGATCACGACCAAGGCGTTTTCCGGCGCGTTCTTGCTTTGAAACTGTTCGATGCGTGAAATGTACGCATCAACCAGTAGTTGCTCAGACGCGGCGCTATGCAGCCGCTTGTGGTGTTCCTTGGCTAATTCCACCGCTTGCTTGCACTTCTCCGCCGTCATGAGAGTGCGCACCTGCGCCTCCACGGCAGAGGAATTCAATGTGTCCGTACCGATATCCTTGCGGTCGGCGGGAGCGGTAGTTGATCCGGAAGATGGCTGATTCACGATGGCACCGTTTTTTACAAGACATAAGCCTAGGCATTTTTTTTCAAGTTGCAAGGGGCGCTGCGCCGAGGGGCGGTAGCCTGGGGGGCGGAAAGGGCAAACGCGGCAGCGCACGTCGTTTGGCCTACAATAGCAACCGGTAAGCCCCTGGCCGCAGCCAAAGTGATCTTTTGGAGCTTTTCATTGATCAAAGAATCCGCTGGAATGGCAACCGAACCACCAGACGGCGCCCTGCGCGCCCCTCGCGGTGCGCTCAGCCGAATGGGATGGATCAGTTGGTCGCATCTGCTCAACGATGGTTGCGCGTTCTACCTGCCGGCAGTGCTGCCGCGAATTTTGGTCGCGCTGCACAAGCCCGTGGAAATGGCGGGAGTGATTGTTGGGGCACTGTACGTATGGCAAACACTCCAACCATTGGCGGGCGTATGGGCGGACAATGTTGGAGGGCCGTGGTTCATCACGCTTGGACTATTGGGCACGCTCTGCGGTGCGGGTCTGGTGGGCCTGGCCACCAACATGGGAATGCTGGTTTTTTTCTTAATGGTGGCGGGCATTGGCAGCGCGGTGTTTCACCCTTCGGCCTTAAAAGCCGCGCGCACCACGCTGCATGACCGGCCGGGCCTGGGGCTGTCGATCTTCCTGGTGGGCGGAGAGATTGGCCGCGGAAGCTGGCCTTTGTTTGCGGGCATTCTTGTGGCGTGGTTCGGGCTTAAGGCCCTGTGTTTCGTCGCGTTGCCGGGATTATTAACCCTGTATTTTGTTTATCACGCGCTGCCGGACATGCCGCCGCGCCCGGCCCACGCGGAAAAAATCCGCTGGCGCAGGCATGTCGGGCCGGTGGCGTTGCTCATGGCGTTTTCCGCAACGCGGGCCGTGGTGATGTACGGCGTAACAACTTTTGTACCGATTTTATGGCATTCGCGCGGCGGCAAGCTGGTGGGCGGCGCTTCGCTGCTCACGACCATGCTGATCGTTGGAATCATCGGCAATTTAAGCGGCGGGGCGCTGGTGGACCGTTTTGGCCGCCGGCCCGTGCTGATCGTCAGCAGTTTTCTGCTCATTTTTCTGACGCCCAGTTTTTTGTTTGTGCATGGGGAAATGATGTGGGTGGCGGCGGGTCTGTTTGGCATCGCGTTGTTTTCCACATTTTCAGCGACGCTGTTGATTGGCCAGGACATATTTCCGGAAAATCGTGCGTTGGGATCAGGCATTGCCCTGGGCTTATCAAACGCCACCGGTGCGCTGCTGTTAATGCCCCTGGGATTCATCGCCCATCACGGGCATTACAATCGGCTGTTCTGGATTTTTTCGGGCATGGCCGTGTTGATGTTCTGCTTCGCGTTCACTCTGGGGCCACGACTTACCGCGCCGCATCCGGCGCGGTGAGCCCGATTCGTTTAAGCGATAAGAATATTGGACCGAAGCCATAGTCGCCCAGGAGCGTGTACGCCGCAGCCGGCGCGCCAAAATGAGGGCTATTATGGTTGTAGCGCTGCGGTTGCGGCCCGAAAGCTCACGCGGCGGGTGTTTTGAGGCGGAGGTTTTGGTATGAGGTCCATACGCAAACGGATTTTACTTACGCTGATCGGCGCGACGCTGTGTGCTTCACTGGGCGGCTGCTTCTACGGCGGCTGGCGGCGCGATGACGACGATGATGGCGGCTATTACCGGCCCTATTATGCCCGACCTTACTATTATGACCGTGCGCCGGTCTATTATCGCCCGTATCGCAGATATTATTATCGCCGCGATGACGAAGGCGATGACGATGGCGACCGTTGACGCGCGCTAAACGCGATGCGTCATACCAGCAACTGCTGGGCATGTTGAACCAGCAGATGGATAATCTGGCCGTGGCGTTGCAGGGCGCCGTGGACGATCAGGGCCGGGGCGCCGTGAAGCGTGTTGCGGTTTTGTTGATAGACTTTGGGGTGAACGATTAAGTTGGCCGTGCCGGTTTCATCTTCCAGGGTCATGAAGATGACGCCTTTGGCGGTGGCGGGGCGTTGGCGCAGCAGCACCAGCCCGGCGATGGAAAGTTTGGATTCATGGGCGGTGGCATTGAGCATGGCACTGATGGGCATGACGCCGCGTTCGGCCAGGCTGGTTCGCAGGAACTGCATGGGGTGGGCCTTTAATGATAAACCGGTGGCGGCATAGTCCTGGGCCACGGTGCAGGACAAAGGGATTGTCGGCAGCGTGGCGGCGGGTTCGCGCGACCAAAGATCGGTTGCACGGGGTTCCGGATTTCCCGATGCCATCTCGTGCGTTGGCATGTTTTCGGTGCGGTTCTCCTGGTTCTGGTTTCCCGTGTAGTCAACGGTTGTCACGCTGGCGCGGCCCCCACCCCCGGCGAGCCGGGGGCTATATACTTTGGCTGGCTCGAACAGGGGGGCTGGCGCATCATGCAGCGCCCGCACCGCCCAGAGCGCCTGCTGGCGCGTGAGGCCCAGACCCATGAAGGCGTCGGCAAAGGCCAGCGTGCGCAACGTGGCGGCGCGCACGCCGCTCATGCGCCATAATGTTACCAATGAAGAAATCGGCCCATGCCGGCGCACGGCACTGACAATTTTTTCGGCCTCAGCCAGGGGCAGGCCCTTGATTAAGCGCAGGCCCAGGCGCAGGGCGGGCTTTCCGTCGCAGTTTTTTTCCAGCGTACAATCCCATTGTGACGCGCACACGTCCGCGGGATGCACCGGCACGCCATGGTTCTGGGCATCGCGAATAATTTGTGCCGGCTGGTAAAAGCCCATGGGCTGGCTGTTCAGCAAGGCCGCCGCGAAGGCCGCCGGGTGAAAGCACTTCAGCCACGCGGAAACATAGACCAGCAGGGCGAAAGAGGCGGCGTGTGATTCCGGGAAACCGTATTCGCCAAAGCCCTTGATTTGTTCAAAGCAGCGGAAGGCAAAAACCGGGCTGTAGCCGCGGGCAGTCATGCCGTCGAACATTTTTTGACCAAATAAATAAAGCTGGTTCCCCTTGCGTTTCCAGGCGGCCATGCCGCGGCGCAGGGCGTCGGCCTCGCCGCCGGTAAAGCCCGCGGCCACCATGGCCAGCTTAATCGTTCACCCCAAAGTCTATCAACAAAACCGCAACATGCTTCACTGGGCGGCTGCTTCTACGGCGGCTGGCGGCGCGATGACGACGATGATGGCGGCTATTACCGGCCCTATTATGCCCGAC
>JAJZCU010000049.1 GCA_021828935.1 Planctomycetota bacterium
CAAGCCCGTCACTTACCCCGCCACCGGCATGAAATGCACGGCAAAGTCAGACTGGTATTGGTTGGCGGGCGGTGGTCAACGCGTTGCATGCGTCACCGGAGCTGCAAATGCAGCCAACTGCGCCTGCCACGAACAGCGGGCAGGACTTTTTTGCCTCGCCGTCGGACTACAGATTGCCGGGCTCGCCGCCGATGACACCTGTGCGGACTGGGTGGGGGATCCCAAAAGCGGCATATTTTGTTTGCTCGGCCCCGTTCACTCAACGTGGAACGCCGCCGTTTCAACCGCAAAAGGTACAATGCCGCATAAGAGTGTCGCCGGGCGGCAATATGCCCCGTCGCCGGGCGGCAATGCCA
This sequence comes from Planctomycetota bacterium, assembly GCA_021828935.1. Taxonomy (GTDB): domain Bacteria; phylum Planctomycetota; class Phycisphaerae; order WQYP01; family WQYP01; genus JAJZCU01. The sequence goes on from JAJZCU010000049.1 coordinate 357, forward strand.
GCGCGCCACTGCCCGCCTCAACCGCTGGAACATGCGGCAATGCCGCGTGCAAACTCAACGGCGATCCGGTCGGCCGCAAGCGATGTCCGCTGGGATGCGGGCACGTCAAAAACAATCAATCGACCTGGGGAGGAATTGACGCGCATTTTAAACACTGCCCGCAAAAGCCTCCGGGGATGACGTTTGCGCAGTACAGGGCGTTGATCTGTACGCTTCACTGGCCCTGATGGCTTCGTAGGCCGGCGTCGAAACGAAGCGGACTTTCCGGTGGGAGCAAACAGGCCAGTCGATCATGGAGCCGAAAGATATTACGGCGGCGGCGTGGCCTGACAGGGCGATTGCATCGTAAACGCTCCCTATTGATTCTTGATGCGGAAACGAGGTTTCAGCCAGAACGGGCATTGGCAGAATTGCAGCCAACGATGCAAAACCTTCCTGTTTCCGCAGCTTTTTCACATGGACCGACGAAGATGCGATTGTTCGGCGTGGCCTGACCGTGCTGACACTGACGCCTTGACAAGAGCCACTGTGTGGACTATATTGTCCTCATGCGGATTATCAAAAAGAATAAGCTGCACGATTTTTTTCGCGAACATCGCCAGGGCACAGCGCCCTTGCTCCGATGGTACGAAGTCGCGAAAAAGGCCCATTGGAAAAAATTCGCCGATGTTCGGGAAACTTTCCCGTCAGCGGATGCCGTTCCGGTTGAAAGCGGCAGAACCGCCGTGGTGTTTAACATTAAGCAAAATGATTATCGGCTTATAACCGCGGTACATTATGAGCGGACTGTGCGGGATGGCTCGGCGGAAAGGCTTCTCAAGGGCAAAATATTCCTGTTTTTCTTTCTCACACACGCGGAATACGATAAGCAAATATGGAAGTCAGTGCTATGAAGACGTCACGAAAAAGCAGAGTTGATTTTAAGGGCATGCCGCGGGATTACCGCGGCCTAGTCTTGATGTTCATGCCGCGGGCAGTTCTTGATAAAATTGATTATGACAATACGATGGAAGTCATTGATGCGTTGGCGGGCCACGAGCTGACCGATGATCAGGAATTATTCCTCGACACCCTATCAACGCTGGCGGAAGCTTATGAGCAGCAACATCACCGTATTGAGACGCGCAATTTATCGCCCATAAAAGCCCTTGCATATTTAATGGAGGAGCATGGAATGATTGCCGCGGATTTGGGCAAGCTTTTGGGAGACAGGACGCTGGGATCGAAAATTCTGCGGGGCGACCGCAAGATCGGGCCAGCCTATGCCCGGGTATTGGCCAGGAAGTTTCGCGTGGACATGAGCCTGTTTCTGGCCTGATGGGTTGAGCAGGCTCTTGGGGGCCGGCAATAAACGGAGCATACCGGCACAACCGCCTTGCCGGGGCGGACGGTGTACATGGTGGGGTGATTCGGGCATAATTTTGTGAGGCCGGAGTTGGTTGATTCCGCGCCGCGGTCATTATGGAGACGGTTTTGTTTGTGCCATCTTTTCCATTGGCGGCGCAAAGCTTGGCCGCCGCAGCGTTTCGCACGGCCGTGCCGCGGGAAGCGCCGTTACCGCTGGACGTTCCATGGCGTGTGGCGTGGGTTAAATCGCTGCTGCTGGTGATAGTCTGGCTGTTTATTGCGGCGGTGCTGGTTGGGCCGGTGGTAAAGTATGTCCGGCAGGCGGTCGCGGGCATGCAGCGCCGGTAAATAGCCACTGCTTTCGCGGCCGTCCGGCAAAGACCGTGTCCGGCGGCGGCGACCAAGAGTTTAATTTAAGGAAGAATTCGCCATGCCATCAGATTCGTCATTTGATATTGTCAGCGAAGTGAACTTGCAGGAAATGGACAATGCCGTGGTGCAGGCCCAAAAGGAAATAGGCACGCGCTTTGATTTCAAAGGCTCAGCGGCGAGCATCAGCGAGTTTAACAAAAAAGAGAAGGAACTGGTGCTCACGGCCGACGGCGAAGCCCAATTGGAAGCCGTGGTGCAGGTGCTGGTTTCCAAGATGATCAAGCGCGGGGTGGACGCCAAGTCGCTGGACCGGCAAAAGCTTGAAGAGGCCACGGGCAGCACCGTGCGTCAGAAAATAAAGTTAAAAAATGGCATTGACCGGGACACCGCCAAGGCCCTGCAAAAACAAATCAAGGAATTGGGGCTGAAGGTTAATGCGTCAATTCAGGGCGAAGCCTTGCGGGTCACGGGCGCCAAAAAGGACGACCTACAGGCCGTCATGTCCGCCCTTCGCGCCAAGCCGCCGGCCATTCCGTTGCAGTTTAATAATTATCGGTGAAAACGCCCCTGGGGCCGTGCCCGCGACGCGATGGAGGCTGGAATGGCGGATAGCTCAAAGCCCTTTGCCCGCGGGCCGTACCGCCGCCCGGCGCCCAGGCCGCCTCTGGAACTGCAAACCACCACGTTGTGGGAATATCCTTCGCAAGATTACGGTCGCGAACGGCACGGCGACAAAGACTACATTGGCGCCACCCCGGCCTGGATCATTTGGAATCTGCTGACGCGTTACACCCGGCCGGGCGATACCGTGCTTGACCCCATGTGCGGCAGCGGCACGACGCTGGACGTGGCGCGGGAATTGGACCGGCGCGGCACGGGCTTCGATCTTGCGGCCACGCGCGAAGACATTCAAGTGGCCGACGCACGAAAGCTTCCGCTGTCGCCGGCCAGCGTCGATTTTATATTTATCGACCCGCCCTACAGCACACATGTAAACTATTCGGATGATCCACGGTGCATCGGCAAGCTGGATGCGGCGCCGCGGCAGGGCGCAGGGACGGACAATCCTTATTATGGTGCAATGGCGGAAGTCTTTGGCCAGTGCGCGCGGGTATTAAAAAACCGGCGGTATCTGGCGGCGTATGTCAGCGATTCATTTAAGAAAGGTCAGCCGTTCATGCCGATCGGCTTCACATTGTTTGGGTTGCTGTGCCGACATTTTGAGCCGGTGGACATCGTGGCGGTGGCGCGGCACAACCGCACCTTAAAACGACATAACTGGCACGCTGCGGCGGTGGAAGGCAACTTTTTTCTGCGGGGGTTCAATTATCTTATGATTGTTAAAAAAGTCCAGTAGCCTTGGGCAAAAATGATCACAGCCCACGCGCGACATGCGCGGCGCCCCGTCACGCCGGCGCGAGTACTTGCGCGGTGCGGGCGGGCAGATATATTTGCACGGATTGGTCGCGTCCGTACATCTTCACGTCTGATTTTGGATAGACCGTGCCGGCCTGCACGCGCCCCTGGCCACCGAAGTCCAGGGCATCGGTGTCTAAGATCAGTTTGTAATCGCGCGCATCCGGCACGGGTATGCGCAGGCCAAAGTACGATTCGGTGGGATGCCAGTTAAAGACGAATACCAGCGGGCCGCGGCGGTAGGCCAGTTGGCGTGAATCTTCATGCACCAAAAGTTGTTCAATAAATGGGTCTTCCAGCAGATTGAAGCGCTCATCAAGCTTTTGCATGGCCTGATCGAACATCAGCAGTCCGCGGTAGCGCAAGTCGTCGCGGTCTGCCAGCGACCATTGCCGCCGGGCGTGGTGGTAGGAATTGTTGTTGCCGGCGCGCGGGAAGTCAATCCATTCAGGATGGCCGAATTCATTGCCCATGAAATTCAGATAGCCTTCTCCGGCCAGACTGAAGGTTATCAAGCGAATCATTTTGTGCAGGGCGACGCCGCGGTCGATCACCAGGCTGCTGCTGCCCTTGTCCATGTGCCAGTACATGTCCTTGTCCATGAGCCAGAAGGCCAGGGTTTTATCGCCCACCATGGCCTGGTCGTGGCTTTCGGCGTAGCCGATGTGCTTTTCAGACCGGCGGCGGTTCATCAGCGTGTGGTACAGGGCGCTTAAGTTCCAGTCTTCATCGCGTTTTTCTTTTAGTAATTTAATCCAGTAGTCCGGCACGCCCATGGCCAGGCGGTAATCAAAGCCCAGGCCGCCCTCGTCCACGCTGCGGGCCATGCCGACCATGCCCGAAACGTCTTCGGCAATTGAAATCGCCGGCGGCCGCATCTCATGCAGCATTTGATTGGCCAGTTGCAGATAGGCCACGGCGTCGGGATCAATGTTTTCGGAGAAATATTCGTCATAGCTGCCGAAGGTTTTGCCCAGGCCGTGGTCAAGGTACGTCATGCTGGTCACGCCGTCGAAGCGGAATCCATCAAACTGGAAATCTTCATGGTAATAGCGAAGGTTGCTTAATAAAAAACGCTGCACTTCATATTTGCTGTAGTCAAAACACAGCGAATCCCACGCGACGTGCCGGCCGCGGGCGCCGGCGTGAAAGTACTGGTGATCGGTGCCGTCAAATTCATTGAGGCCTTCGTTGATATTTTTTACCGCATGGCTGTGGACAATATCCAGCAGCACGAGGATCCCGTTGCCGTGGGCGTGGTCGATTAGCGCTTTTAAGTCTTCGGGCGTTCCGAAGCGGGATGAGACGGCGTAGAAACTGCTGACGTGGTAGCCAAAGGAGCCGTAATACGGATGTTCCATGATCGCCATAAGCTCAATGGCGTTGTATCCCGTGGCGGCGATGCGGGGCAGAATGTTTGCAGTGAATTCGGCAAACGATCCAACGCGGCCCTCTTCCTGGGCCATGCCGACGTGGGCTTCATAAATTCTCAACCCGCCACGGATGCCGCGGGGGCCAGGTGATCGGTGGGTGAAGCGGTAAGGGGTGGGCGGGTTCCAGTATTGGCCAACAAAATCCGAAGAATTTTCCACCTGCACGACGCGCCTGATGTATGCGGGGATGCGGTCGCGGCCGGCGCCGCCGCCGACTACGTGTACCTTCACGCGGCCGCCATGAACCAGGCGCTGGGCGTATGGCTGATCGGGCAGGAAGGTGGACCAGACGCCATACTGATCACGGCGCATGGGGTTGGCGGTGCGGTCCCAGTTATTAAGATCACCGATGAGGCTTAGATGCACCGCCCCCGGCGCCCATTCGCGATACCAGACGCCGGGCTGGCCGTCGGATTCTCCGCGATTAAAGCCGAAGTAGTGGTGCCCCTGGCTGATGGCGCCGGTGAGGCCGCCGGTGGCGTTTATTTTTTCGAGCACTTTTTTGAAATAGGCGTGGCGGGCGCGCAGTTTCTCGGAGTACGGTTCCAGCCACGGATCGACTTGTACCAAGCCGGTTCCGTCAGCGGGCGCGGCGGGGGGCGTTACATCCATAATTTTTCCTCCGGGCGATGCTGTTGACCGATGGCGATTGCCGCCGCTCGACATGACCGCTGGGTGCGGCGCCGATGACCTGACATCTCGCGGGCGGGCCATGGTTTTAACCCTTGCGTCTAACCGTGTTATCATACCGGCAGATGGTCTGCGCCGGTAGACGGCGGAACAAGCGGACCGCAACCATAAAACAGAGGTGGTTTGATGGCTATGGCATTGTTTGGCGTGGTATTTCCCGCGATTGCAGCGTCGGAGACTCGCGTGTTTATAATCCCGGAAGATTCGAACCAGGAGTTCGGGGCGATACCCGCTGGCGAATACGGTTTAATGGAGTGGTATTGTAACGAGCCAGGCTGCGATTGCCGCCGCGTCATGATTCATGTTGTGGCGCGGCGGGGAATGGCGCATGTGGCGTCCATCAATCATGCTTTTGATCCGCCGGCGCCGGACGCCCCGGGCGGCATCACAGTGCGGACGTTTCTGGATCCACTTAATAAGCAAACTAAATTTTCCAACGATATCCTGCGCCTGTGTACCGAGCTTGTTTTGTCAGACGATGCGTACTGTCAGAGGCTCGTACGCCATTACAAGATGTTTAAAGAAGTGGTGAATAACCCGAAACACCCCCGGCGGCATGTCCTATTCCCAGGGGCCGTCGGACCCGCTGAGCGCAAGCGGCCGAAACGCCCGCCTTTTCGCGGCTGATTTTCAGCGTCCAACAAAAAGGGCACGGCCGTTTGGCTGTGCCCTTGCAGAGTGCGGTTTCGGGTTAAACGCGTATCGCCGCGATTAATAATTACGTCCAAATTGCTTAAACTCGGCTTCCTTCTGAATGATGATGCGCGGTCGCACCAGAATCAGCAGGGTGCGTTCGTCCTTCACATAGCTGGTGTTGGTGAACAAGCGGTTGATGAACGGGATCTTAGAGAGCACGGGAACGCCGGCCTCGATTTCGCTTTCACCGACCAGCTTCTGGCCGCCGATCAGCAGCGTGCCGCCGTCAGGAATAGAGACGGTGGTCTTCACCTGCGTCAAAGAAACGTTGGGTAACTGTACGAAGGCGTTACCAATATTAAACGTTTGGATGCCGTTTAGGCTGGACAATGACGGCTGAAGCGTCATCACGACGTACCGGCGATCGGCGGATGCCGTGGCCTGGACCGCCAGAATGACGCCCGTGGTCAACGTGGAAATGGTCAGGTTGGTTCCGACCACGCCGTTTCCGTTGAACCCGCCTGCGGCGACGTTTTGCCCGACGTTGGACACGAAGTTCAACTGATCAGCCACCACGATATAACCGGCTTGGCCGTTGTAGAGGGTGACGCGCGGGGCGGTAAGCGTCGTGGTTTCTTTATCAGCCTGCGTGGCCCGCAGAAGCATACTGACCTGATAATTGGAAAGAATGCTGCCAGTTAAATCCAAGCTGTCTATCGCGGCGGTGGTGGTGGTGGTCGTGCCCGCTGCGGCGGTGGTGCCGGTGGTGGTTTTTCCGCCGCCCACGGACCCGGCCAAGCTGCCGGGAATACCGGTCGCGGCAGGCACGGCGATTTCTGCGGTGTTGTTCTGGGCGGTAAAGGCGCCGGCGTTGGGGCCTAACACGCCCGCTGGGACGGTAACGCCCCAACTGAAGCCGAAGTCGTTCAAGAAGTTATTTTCCACAAGCAGGAACCGGGCCTGAATGGAAATTTCAAGCGCGGCGGCTTCGCGCAGCTGTTGCAGCAGATTGTAGACTTTTACCTGCGTGTCAGGCGTTTGGTTCACCACCAATTGTCCATTGAGCTCACGCATGGAACCCACGGTGCCGCCGTTGTTTACCCAACTGTTTCGGGCGACGGTGTTTTCGATGAGTTTGGTGATCTCGCGGACCATCCGTCGACGGCTCTTGGGCTTGGCGCCCCCAGCATTGTTGCCACTGGTTTGGAACAAACTGCCTTGCTGTTGTGCGCCGCCGCCGCCCAAACCGCCGCTGCCACCGTTGATTTGCGTCTGGCCGCTGCTGGTGGCGCTTTGCAGATTGAACGACGGAAAGGAGCCGAAATAGGGGGGCTGCACGAGCAAATCCTGAATGTCGTACACACGTACGACGGTTTGTTTGCTCAACTGGTCTTCGGTGGAGATATAGATCACGCCGTGGCTGATGGAGTAACCCAGGCTGGCGGACGCTCCGGCTTGGTTGAGCACCGTGCGCAGTACGGTCTTAAAAGCCACATCGCTTAAATGCAGTGTGACGGGCGTGCTTTTTTCCACGCCGGCGCCTTCCAACGCATTCCAGTTCACCACGATGTTGGTGTTGGTGGTGGTGCGGAGAAACTTAACAACGGCCTGGAACGGGCGCGAACGCACGCTCACGTTGGGAATGGCCTGGGCCAGGCGTTGACGCGTTTTGCGGTCTGCAACTGACTGGGTGTTGGTCTGCTCCGCGCGGCGCATCCGGCTAATTTCCGGCCAGTCTTCGGGATAAATCAGGAGGTCGTGATAAGGAATCAACGCCTCTTCATCCACGACTTTTTGGTGCTGCGTTTCCGCAATTCGGGTCTGGCGATAATCGTGGTACTGTCTGAACTGAATGTGTTCGCGCGTCATCATCAGCATGTACTTCGCGAAGTTGTTGGTCGGCTCAATGTTGATCACCTGCTTGAGCACGTCCTCCGCCTGCCGGTACTGCTGCCGCTGGGCAAACGCCACGGCCTGTTTCATCAATATATGGATGCGCCGGTGACGCTGCATGGACAGGCGGCGAGACAGGGCCAGATTGTTTTCGGCGGCTTTTTTCCGGGCAATGTTTTGGGCCATCCGTTCCGCCTGGGCCTGGTCGGCCTGGGCGGTGGCGGCCTCACGCCGCGCTGCGACCAGCAGCGTGCGATATTCCGTGGTCGGGAAATACCTGCGGTTGCCGTTGAGGTTGGCAATGGCGTCGTTGGCGCGAATGACGGCCGTGTTGTAATGGGCGGCGCGGAGGGCGCTGGTGGAACGCACCATATCGTTGTTGTACAGAACCTTGGCTCGCTCGCGGGCGATGGCCACGCGGTAACGCATTTGGCCCAGCAGATTTACGTGGCCTCCGCCGGCAATTTTTTTCGTGTAATTCAGGCCGGTGCGGGCCGCGCCGTTGTTGGGGTTAAGCCGCAATGCCTCCTGGTATAATTTAATAGCATCCTGGTAGCGAGCGGCCTGCATTTCATTGTCGGCCCGTTCCACCAGGCGCGAAGCGCGGGCCCGCCGCGCATCAATCAACACACTGTGCGGCACATGGGGCCGGACCCGGGCAATGCCAGTACCCGTAAAATGCCCGCGCTCATTGGGCATGGTCGGCGGCATGACATGCTGTTCGGTATTCCGGGGCGAAATCCGGGGCGCCGGCGGAGCGTGCGTGATAATGGTTCTGGTGCCGGGATGGATGGTACGACCGGGCCTGCCCGTTGATCCAGGCAAGGTGCCCTCTGCAACTCTGGTGGGTCGGTGAGCGGGGGGCATTGGGTGCATCTCGACCGGCCGCGGACGACGATGCGTAGGTTCCCGATTAACCGGTCGCGGCAGCACATGGGAGCGGTTCGGCGCCATCGCCACCACGGCGGTGCGACCATTTTCGCGGGCAGTTCTGGAATGACGCATGCGCTGTACGGCGGCGAGGCGACGCAGGGCAATCTTCCGTTGATATTCAGCGACCCGGCCGTTGTTTTTCCAACCCAGGTTAGCGCCGGTGATGGAGATGGTATACAAAGCATTGGACGCTTGGGTGTACCGACCGGCATGGTAATCAGCGATGGCCTGCCGCAGGAGCCTTTTCATGCGGGGCGCATACTGGCGCTGCTTGGCGCGAACCAGCGCCAGATTCTGGCTGGCCTGCGTGCGCAGAGCGCGCGAGGCCCGCGGGTTTTTCAAAATGATGTTGTACATTTAGGCGGCATAGGCAA
>JAJZCU010000050.1 GCA_021828935.1 Planctomycetota bacterium
GATCGCTGCGCCGTGTATATCGTGGGCGAACATGCCATCGACCTTGGCGCCGGCTGTGCGGACAATACGATACGCCGTTGCTGCCTGCATGATTTGGGGGCCGGCGGCGTGAAAATAGGCGCCGTGAGCCAGCCGCCGAATCCGCCGCTGGCGCAGCGGAATGTGGTCTCTGACGTCTTGATTGCCTCAGGCGGGCGCATGCATGCCGCGGGCATGGGGGTCTGGGTGGGCATTGGAAAAAATAATATTATTAAGGATAATGAAATCCGGGACCTGTACCAATCCGGCATCTCACTGGGGTGGACCTGGGGATACGCTAAAACCGCCGCCACCGGCAACCACGTCGTCGGAAATTACATGCATCTGCTGGGCCAGGGCGTCACGTCGGACATGGGCGGCGTGTACATGCTGGGCGTGTCTCCGGGAACGCTCGTGGAGCATAACGTTATTAAAAATGTCACATGCCACCGCTATGGCGGCTGGGGAATCTACTTTGACGAGGGCGCCAGCGATATCGTGGTGCGCCATAATCTCATCGCCGGCACGCAGTCGGCGGGCCTGATGATGCATTACGGCGCCCGCAATATGGTGCTGCAAAATATCTTCGCCTTTGGCCAAACCCATCTTATTAAACGGGCCCAATTTGAAAAGCACCTGCAGTTTACCGCCATTCATAACATATTTCTGGCCGCGCATCCGGGCAGTTTTGATTTTATCAATGACGCCCGGCCGGCGACCGCGGCCCCGGCCAAATTTTTCCGGCTTGACCGAAACCTGTATTGGAACCTCAAGGGAACGCTGCTTTTCGAGGGCCTTGAATTTGATGCGTGGAAAAAGAAATCGGGCGAAGACGCCCATTCCGTTGTCGCCAATCCCCGGTTCGCCGCGCCCGAGAAGTCCGACTTTACGCTCCCGCCCGGGTCGCCGGCGTTTGCCATTGGGTTCATACCATTCAATTGGCGGCGGGCCGGCATCCAGCGCCCCACCCCGGCCCAGCGGGCGGTCAGGCCCCAGCGGCCGGCATTTCCTACCAATGAAAACGCCAGCCGCATCGTGCCTGAAGACGCATTGCCCGGCAACCAATGACGCCAGTTTGCGCGGATGATCCGGGACGGGCCGCGCGTGTGCCGGATGGCAGGCGCGAATGCAGCCCGCGATTGCAATGGCGGGGTTTATATTATCATTAGATCAAAAAAGCCCGGGGCTGGGGCGGCAGACGTTGGCGCGACGCAACAAAATAATGGGGAGCGCGGATGGCGCGGATGAACGCAGACACGTCGGGGGCCCGTGCCATACGACGAAAAAAAATAAGATTTTGGCGGTCCGCGGGCGCCCGCCACGCGGTCCGGCGTATCCACCGCCGCGGAGCAAAATTATGTGTTTTTGTTTTCCGATGGCAGCGGCGCCGGCGTCGGCGGGATTTCCTGGAAATGGCCCCACACCAAAAAGAAAATGACGATGCCCACCGTCACCGCCGAGCATATTTGAACCGCCCAGTCCATGGCGGAATTGGGAATTGCCAAATAGTGGAGGCTGACAATCAAAGCGGCGGTGGCCAGACCGAAGCCAAAGAGACTGGCGACCACATCTGCGATCAGGCGTTTTCTTTTGGTCATCGGCTTGCATTTCCTTCCAATGCAGATCGACCAAATCCGGGCGCGGCATTAACGGCCTTGGCCAATCCCGATGCGTCGGACTTCGGTGCTGAGATCATCGACCATTGGTCATCGATCATTGATCATTGATCATTGAGCGCCCTTACGCCGGGCGCTGCATGAGTTTCAGCCGCATCATCAGCAGCGCCGTGTCCAGTTGCGTGTCAAACGACCGTTCCCGCACGGGCTTGGCAATCTTTTTGCCCTTGCCGGCCTTCTTGTTTCCCAGCGAAAGGCTTCTTGATTGCGCGATATGATCGGCGGGGATGATGTCCTTTTTCAGCCAGATTTCCCGCAGCGCCAGCAATTGCGCAGGCGTCATCTGCACCGGTATTTTCGGGTTTACGCCCCAGTTACGTGATCCCGGGAAGCGGTGCAGGCACTCGCCATCGGGCAGATAATAGTAGGCCATGGTCAGCTTCAGCAGCGCCGTTTCCTTGGGGTTCAGGGGAATAAGGTGCTGCACGCAGCCTTTGCCGTAACTACGGTGGCCGATAATCATGGCGCGTTTCATGTCGCGCATGGCGCCGGTGAATATTTCCGAAGCGCTGGCGCTGTATTGGTTGACCAGCACAATCATAGGTGTCTTCATGGGGATATAAGGATCGGCGTCGGCCTTCCATACATGGCGCCGGCCCACGCGGTTCTTCGTGGACACAATCGTGGCGCGGTTTAAGAACATATTGCACATTTTGACGGCCGTTTCCAGCAGGCCGCCGGGGTTGAACCGCAAATCCAGAATGATTCCGCGGACATGTTCGCGCTTGAGGTGGTGCAGCGCGGCTTTTAACTCGGTCGCGGTGTCGTTTTCAAAACCGGTGATGCGGATGTACGCAATTTTGTCGCGCGGATCGATCATGTAGCGCCAGTTATCATTGGCCTTGTTGCGCGTATACCCTTTGATTGAACGCACCTTGATGGTCTTGCGTTCCACCCGAAAGTTTAACAATTTGGCCACGCCGGGCCGCCGCACCACCAGATGCACGTAGGTGCCCGGCTTGCCGGTGATGTCATGCACGGCGCCGTCAATGGTGATGCCCGCCGTGCTGTGGCCATTGATCGAGGTGATGACATCGCCGGCCTGAATGCCCGCGTCGAATGCGGGGCTGTGTTCCAGCGGGCTGACCACCTTTAATTCATCATGCCGCAGGCTGATCTGAATGCCGATGCCTGAAAAACGGCCCTGAATTTCCTTTTCAAATTCGGCCGCTTCGTAGGGCCAGATGACCATGCTGAACGGGTCCAGCGAATCAAAGGCGCCATTCGTGAATTCCATGGTGATAACTTTGGAGGGAATATCCACGGTTTGCTTGTCGGCGGCCATGATTTCATTGCGAATATGCCGCACCTGCCCGCTGTTGATTTGCTGGCCAGGGGCCGCCTGATCCATGACATGGTTGAGCGTGAGGGCGAATTTCCGGCGGTCAGTGGCGTTGGCCAGATTCGGAAAGGCCTGCGCCAGTTCGGGCGTGGTCAGGAACAGCCGCAGATTTTTAACCCCGCCGATGATCAGGTGGTTGTAGCTCACGGGCGTCACCCAATAGTGCTCCGCTTCGCCCAGCGATTCAGTAAGCATATACGGACGGGCGGCGGCGACTTCTTTATGCCAGTTGGAAAAGACGGGTTTCTGCGAGTTTTTACTGGGGCCCAGTTTGGGCTTGGTTTTCATGCCGGCCTTTTTGGCTTTTTCCAGTTCCATGGCCAGCAGTTTTTTCTGCATCTGGTAGATCACCTTGGGGGTGTACATGGCCAGCAGGGCGGTGCGCCGGTCCAGGCGGTGTTTGTCGGCCAGGTAACGCATGGAAATTTTGTATAAAGAATTCAGATCGGTGTACAGCTCCAGCGATTCCAGCCAGCGCCCTTTTTTCTCGTACGACGCCGCGCGGGCGCTGATCTTTTTGGCCATGGCCAGCACCCAGGGCTTGCGGCGGAACGCCGTGGTTTGCCGCGTGATGCGGTAGGCGCCCAGCAGATTGATCACGGCGCCTTCGGCATCGCCCTTGGCCATGAGGTGATGGGCGCGTTGGATGTCTTTAATATATTGGGCGTGGCGAATTTTACGCGCCCTTTCCACGCGCCGCACGTAGGTCTCACGCCAGTGGTTGAGCTCTTGCATGCCAGTGGACATGGGCGGGTTCATCAATTTCCCGACCAGCCCGCCATCGTGCTCCAGCTTGGCCTTGGCGGCCGGCGGCTTCAGGGCGGCCAGTTTTTTAATTTCGCGCGCCGTCACCAGGTGGCTGATTTCCCGGGCGTACGCGATCACGGCGCCAGACTGCGGGCTGGGAGGCGGATCCGCCACGGCGCAGCCGGCCATCACCAATACGTTGGCCGCCGCAAGTACGCTGGTTGCCACCAAGGCGCGCCGTGAGGATAGAAAGTTGTTCATTAACTTACCGCCTGAAAAAAGAGGCCGGGCGAAGGCAAACGCTTCTGGCCCAAGCCGGGAACAAAAATTATATTCACCAGACGCGCCATATCCACAGGGCAGGCCATGGGGCCGTTACGTTTAACGGTCAAGCCCGGCCGCCGCCGTGCCTAAAAAGCGAGGCCCCGTCAACCGCTGCGTCCGACGATCTTACAAACCCGCCAACGGGCCGGTCAAGTTGCAGCGCATGGGGCCATATGGCCCAGACGCCGCCCGCATCATCTTTAAGTACGTTTCCAGCCAGCGGGATTTATTTCACGGCAATGCAAATCATTCGCGTCGATCATTCCAAGTCATTTGCGACGCCGTGCGCTGCCGGCAACACGCTGCCGCCCCTTTTTCTGTGTTTTCGTGATCCGGGCGCCCCTGGATGCCCCGGCAGCGGCGCCCGGCTTTACGCCCCGTTTTCCGGCGCGCGGGCGTGCGCGTGGTTTGCCGGTACGCCGGCGCACCGACGCGGACGCCCCATCGTCATCCCGCGCCAAATTAGCGCCGGCATCGCCGGGCGCCTCGTCGCCCACATCGCGGCTGGTTGGCGCCAATGCTTCGGGCGCCGGCCTGTGTGTGGGCCCACTGCTGCGTTGCGGGATCGGTTCACGATCGCCCTGCTTTTCATAGCGGCTTTTGCGGTCCTCATGCCGATCCTGACTGCGGTGATGACTGCGTACCAGCAGCCGCACCGGCACTTCATCAAACGGCAGTCGCTGCCGAAGCTGGCGGACGAAAAACCGCCGATATTCTTCCGTGATCAGGTCGGGATTATTCACGAACAACACCAGCGTGGGCGGTTCAACGGCAATCTGCGTGGCGTAATACACTCGCACCTTTTTGCCGGTGGGGCTGCTGGGGCCGCGCAGTTGCACAATATCCGTCACGGCCGTGTTGAGTTGGGAAGTAGTGACGCGCGTGGTAGCCTGCGTGGCCAGCGTTTTGGCCATGTCCAGCATGTCCTGCACATTCAAATTATCGCGGCCACTGATAAATGCCATCGGGGCAAAATCCAACTGCGGCAAGGCTTTCGTCACGTAATCAGCGAATTGTTCAGACGAGCCGCGGCCCACCACCAGATCCCACTTATTGAACACGATGACGCACGGCCGGAATTCCTGAATAATATACGCCGCCAATTTTTGATCAACATCGGAAATTTCCAGCGTGGCGTCCAGCATGAACAGCACCACATCGGCGCGGCGAATGGACCGCTGAGCCCGGTGAAAGCTGTAAAATTCCAGATCATCCGTGGTCATTTTGGAGCGCTTGCGAAGACCGGCAGTGTCAATGATCACAAACGCTTCGCCGTCCCGTTCCACCCGCACATCCACGCTGTCGCGCGTGGTGCCGGGTATTTCCGAAGCAATCACCCGCTGATAACCGGCGATGGTGTTAATAAGCGTACTTTTACCGGCATTGCGCTTGCCGACGACGGCAATTTTTAAATCCACTTCCATTGGCGCCAGCGCCGTGGCTTTGGGCAGCCGCGCAGCCACGGCGGCCAGAAGCACATCGCGGCCTTTGTGTTCGGTGCATGAAATGGTGATGGGGGCGTCAAAACCCAGCGAAAACAGTTCGCCGGTTTGCGAGGCCAGACGCGCCGCGTCCGCCTTGTTGGCCACCAGCAGCACCGGTTTGTTCTGCCGCCGCAGGTATTGGGCCACCGTGACATCCAGCGGCACGGGGCCGGAGCGCACATCCACCACGAACAGAATCAGTTCCGCTTCATCAATGGCCAACTGTATTTGCCGTTCAATATCGGCGGTGAAATTGGTGGGGTCTTCAATGCCGTAACCGCCGGTGTCGGTGAGTTCAAACCAACGGTCATTGAAGCACACGGCGGTGGAAACGCGGTCGCGCGTGACGCCGGCCGTGGGGTCAACAATGCTGATGCGCTTCTGAGCCAGAAAATTTAACAGGCTGGACTTGCCGACATTGGGGCGGCCAACAATTGCAACAACGGGCAGAGACATAAAAACGCATCCTGGTAGAACCGGCTCGTAAGCGCGGGCCCAAAAGACAGGCCGACCTTGGCGGACCGGTCCCGTGGTGAAAATTGATAAATTACGTCGGCCTTGCGCCGCCTGCGGACCCGCGCCTGCGGGCCTGGGCGTCACGCGTTCTTCCCGCAGCACTGTTTGTACTTTTTGCCGCTGCCGCATGGGCAGGGCTCATTGCGGCCCACACGCGGGCCGGCGTGTACAAACGTTTGCACCGGCTCTTGGCTGCGGCCCACGCCTTCGGGGCCTTCATCGCCATCGTCTGATACCGGGCCGGCGGTGGCCGCCGCCATCTCGGTGCGCACCGATTCCGCGGCGGCGCTTTCGCCCACGCCGTAAGAATCGCTGACTTCGTGAATTTCCTGTTGGTCGGCGTACACATCGGCCATTTCCTGGGCCGTGGCGGCCTCGATTTTGAAGATGATGTCCGTGACTTTGTCGCGGATGCTCTTCTGAAATTCCTCAAACAGCGTTGAGCCTTCACGCTTGTATTCAATGCGCGGGTCTTTTTCGGCAATGCCGCGCAGGCCAATGGAATCACGCAGTTGGTCCATCGCGTACAGATGGTCTTTCCAGGCCACGTCCAAAATTTGCAGAAGCACGTTGCGTTCCATTTCCGTGAGTTCCTGCCGCAGGAACGCATGGCCCAGTTCCTGCAACCGTTCGCGCTTTTCGGTCTCCGGTTCGCCATCAAATTCATCGGCCGGCACTTCTATTAAAAAACGCTTGCTCACCCAGGCCGCCAACGCCGCTGAATCCGACTTGGCGATGGTCTGTTCCACCTGTTCATCCATGCCTTCCGTGGCGTGCCGGGCCACTTCCACCAGGCGGTTGCGCACGTCATCGGCGGGCATCTGGCGGATTTCCTCGCTGGTTAGGCTGCTTCCGTACTTGGCGTTCACCCAGCCCGCCAGTTGCTCGGAAGCATAAATGTTATCAAGCCCGCCGCCGCTTTGCGTGGCGTGTATGGCGTAATCCACGGGGTAGGCCAGTTCCCTCGCGGAATAGGCCTCGCGGGCCTGCGCCAGAATGATCTCCTCCGCCTGTGCGGCGGTTTTATTATACAATTCTTCCGGCTTGATTTTCAGGTTGAATTTGTTGTTAGCCCAATCAGCCAACTGATGCTGCGGATAATGCTCGGCCAGAAATCGCGTGACGGGGGCGCAGTTTTTTTGCTCAATTTGATGCAGGGCCAGTTCGGTTAATTGATCCACAATATGCACCCGGTCGATCTGGCGGATCTGCCCGGGCGTAATGGCCACGTCAAAGCGTTCCTTGATCCAATGCGAAAGGCCGTTTAAGTTCCAGTCCGCGGGGTCCGCGTCCGGGTCCATAAATTCAAGAATGGACGTATCAATGCTGCTACGCGCTTCTTCCCGGGCATGATCTTTGATGATCGATTCGAGCACCTGCATGTCGGTGTCGCGCACATCCGCGGCGTCCAGCGGCGTGTTATAGGCCTTGCTGGCCCACTCCGCGATGCACTTGGCCACGTAATCGCGGTCCAAATACTGATTCACCGCGTCATTGACGGCGTCAGTGATGGTGTCAAAAATTATGTCCCGCAGGTTGCGGCCTTCCAGGATGTCCTGCCGCAGCTTATAGAAGAAATTACGCTGAAAGTCCCGCACTTCATCATATTCCAACAGGTTTTTGCGAATGCCGAAGTTCCGCTCCTCCACCTTTTTCTGGGCCCGTTCCACCGCCTTTGAAACCCACCGGTGCTCAATGGCCTCGTCTTCCTTCATGCCCAGGCGCTGCAGGGCCTTGAGCGTGAAATCGCCGGCGAACAGCTTCATTAATTCATCTTCCAAACTTAGGAAGAAACGCGAACCGCCGGGGTCGCCCTGCCGCCCCGCGCGACCGCGCAACTGGTTGTCAATGCGCCGCGCCTCGTGCCGTTCCGTGCCCAGCACGTACAACCCGCCGCTTTCCATCACGTTGGGGCCCAGTTTAATGTCCGTACCGCGTCCGGCCATGTTCGTGGCAATGGTCACCGCGCCCACCGTCTGGCCCTGGCGCGTGACCACCTTCCGCCCCGCCTGCGCGACAATATCCGCTTCGCGTTCATGGTTCTTGGCGTTGAGCACTTCGTGCTGGATGCCGTGACGCTTGGTGAGCATGGCCGAAAGGCGCTGGCTTTTTTCCACGCTGGTGGTGCCCACGAGCACCGGTTGGCCGCGGTCGGAAACTTCCTTGATCTGTTCCACAATGGCGTTCCACTTGGCGTTTTCATTCATGAAGATCAAATCTTCCTGATCGTCGCGCACCAGTGGTCGGTTCGTGGGAATCGTAACCACGTCAAGTTTGTAAATCTTCGCAAATTCCTCGGCCTCGGTCATGGCGGTGCCGGTCATGCCGCCGATGCGCTTGTACAGCTTGAAAAAGTTTTGCAGCGTGATGGTGGCCATGGTCTGGGTTTCAGGCTTGATCTCCACCTTTTCCTTGGCTTCCACGGCCTGGTGCAACCCGTCGTTCCACTGCCGGCCCACCATAAGCCGACCAGTGAATTCATCCACAATAATTACTTCGCCATTTTGCACCACGTAATCTTTATCATGTTCATACACCACATGGGCGCGCAGGCTTTGTTCCAGCAGGTGCGGCCAGTCCATGTTGCCGCCAATGTAAAAGGAGCCCACGCCGGCGTATTCCTGGGCCTTCTGAATGCCCTCGTGGGTCAAATGGGCTGATTTTTTATCAAATTCCACTTCGTACAGTTGCACCTGCGTGGCCAGTTTGTCTTCCGCGGCCTTGAGTTCCTGCTGGCCTTCTTCCACCAGGCGCTGCAGGCTGGCGGCCTTGGCGGCGTCGCCATGCGTGTTTTTTATTTCGCCTTCCGCCCCTTTTATTTTTCGCTTCGCCTGTTCCACCTGGTCATTGGCCTGCTCCCAGGGCTTCTGGGCGGCCATGAGTTTACGGGCCACTTCATCCGCGGCGGCGTAGCGCGGGGCGTCTTCATTGGCCGGCCCGCTGATAATCAATGGCGTGCGGGCTTCGTCAATTAAAATACTGTCCACTTCGTCGACAATGGCGTAATCCAGCGGGCCCTGCACCTGTTCGGCCACGGAGCGCTTCATGTTGTCGCGCAGGTAATCAAAGCCAAATTCGCTGTTGGTGCCGTAAGTCACGGTGCATTGATACGCCGCCTGGCGCTGGTCATTTTCCATGAAGGCCTGAATGTACCCCACGGACATGCCCAAGGCATGAAAGGCGGGCGCCACCCACGACGCATCGCGCCGCACCAAATAGTCATTCACCGTGACCACATGGCAATGCTTGCCCGTTAAGCCCATCAACCCGCAGGCCAGCGGGGCCACAAAGGTTTTGCCTTCGCCGGTGGCCATGCGGCGCC
>JAJZCU010000051.1 GCA_021828935.1 Planctomycetota bacterium
TCGTTGCCGCCACCACCGGCAAGCCGGCGGCTATATAGGGGGCGAAACTCACAGGCTTTCCACCCAGTCGCGGTCGCGCAGGGGCAGGGGGCCTTTGGGTTGTCGGTGGAAGACGCCCGCGCGGCGGATCACGCCGGAATAACCATTTACTGTTTCACCGGAACGCGGCTGATCGTGCTCGGGCGCCGACAGCACTTCGGGCTGGGGCGCCTTGCGGCGGCTTAATAAGGCAATTTGGCATGTCATGGCGATGCTGCAGAAAAGCCAAACAGCGGAGTCATCCTGACCGGAACGGTCGATGAAAAATTGCAGCCGCGGCGCCATCGGGCCGTGCAGGGTCCAAACCAGGGGATTGCACAGGCCCAGAAAGGTCATGATGATAAACAACACGGTCGCCCCTGGGCCCACGCACACCGCGGCTGCTGCGAACCCGGCGGCCCAAATGGGGTAGCGCTGTTGCATGCCCGGCAGCATGGCGTTCATGGCGGCGAACACTGCGGCGGGGGCCAGTAATATCTGCGGGTAATTGCGGGCGCGAATGGAAAGTAACGCAATGATAAATACCCACGTCCCGAAGCCGATGCTCAGCCAGGTCATCAGGGTGAAGCTGAAGATGTGACCGAACCCCGGCAGCGTCAGGACCGTCCCGCTGTTGCCCCAGCCATACACCTGCGCCAAAAGCAGCGGGAAATTCCAGGCGCCATTGGTCATGTTCTGCACCATGTGGGTCTGGTGGTGATACACTTCAAACCAGTCCACGGAATGCAACAAGGTGAACGGCAGCACGGCGATGAATGTCACCAGGGCGAAACCGCCGAGCATCATGCGCATGCGCAGCAGCATGGAAGCGGCCCATGCGGCGGCGGCGCGCCAGGCGCGCTGGTATTTTTCGCGCAGCCAAGGCAGGCGAAACCGCGCGTGCAGTGCGTAGATGGGCGGTTCAAAAAAGCCGACCACCAGAAACCACGGGGCGATAAATAACGTCTGGCCCTTCATCATGGAGCCCAGGCCAATCAGGGCGCCGCACAAAAAATAATAACGTTTTAAGTACGCCCACAGGCCCCAGAGCACCGGCGCCAGCACCCACACATCCCACTGCATCCAGCCCCAGCCGCCGTAGACTACGGCGGGATTAAACCACAGGCAACATGCCGCCAATAAACTTAGCTTCCACCCGCAGCGCAAGCGGCACAGAGCGTACATGCCAATGGCCCCGGCTAATTCCATGATAAAATTTACGGAGAGCATGGGCCAGGTGTCGGCATCGGTGCGCTGCACGGCGGGGCCGTAAAAATGATGGCAGAAATATACCCAGGTGGTGGCCAGGTACATGCGAATGGGCGGGTAATCAATGCCGGTGTGCCGGGTCGGCTGGTACATGGCCACGATGCCGGACCAAAATCCCGGACCAATCTGCAGCGCCTGTGTGCCCTTGTTCCAAGCGTTCTGCACGTCCCACTGAAAACGAATGGGAACGGTGGTATGGAACATCCAAATGCGAAACAGCAGCCCCAGAAATGCGATTTGCGTCACCACCGCGCACACCAGCAGCCAGTGCAGCAGCTTGCGGCGCCGCGGGCGGGCGGCGCGCGGCCGGGCGTAAAGGCCCGCCAGCATGGTATCTTCAGGATCAAGCGGCGCTGGCGCGGTCGCAGTTAAAGGTTCGCATTTGACTTGCATACACCCATTAACGTCCAAGGGCCGGTCTTTATGCGGCGGCGGCAAAACGATGGGTTCACAATTTTTCGGCAAAGTCGCGGTCGCGGTCGCGTTGACGGGCGGTGGCGCGGCGGAGGACCCGTTTTTCGCGCCAGCTGAGGCTGTGCAAACCATGGGCATGTACTTTGTCGAGTATCATATCAATAAGCGCCTGATCGCGTTGTTCCTGCGACGCCCGCCGGCGGGATTTTTTGAACCAGCGCCGGGAAATTTTGCGGCGGCGTTTCTGCGGTACATCGCGCAGGCTGGCGCTGTAGGAAATGGCGTCCTGCATGTCCTCGGGGCCGGCGGCGCGCAATTGCTGCCGCCGCATGAACGAGCCGGCGAACATGAGCACCCAAAAAACCATTGCCAGGAAGGCAAAGTTATAAAAGGAGAGCAGAAATAGCGGCACAGCGACCACCATGCCAATGATGCATGTGACATTGATGGACTGATATAACCCGGTCCATGGCCACAGAATGGCTTGAAGAAGGTGGGCGCCGTCAAAGATATAAAATGGCAGAAAATTGACCATCAGAATGGTCATGTTAATTGCATAGACCAGGGCCATGGCGCGGGGCCAGCCCATCAACGCCGCGTGGGTTGGAATGGGGAACGCCCCCAGCGAAAACAGCGCGTAGAATGGGTTGATCAGCGCCATTAAGTAATGCGGCTGGTGGGTCAGCAGAATAAACAACGCGCCGCTGATGCTCAGGCACAACAGGTTCGCCAACATGCCCCCGACGTTCGCCACAAACAGCGGCCACGGCTGCGGCATGGTATGGGGGGGTATCAAGCCGCCCGCAGGCCAAAGAACAAATTCGAAATGCCGCCCTCCCGTCCATTCTGCGCAGAGGCGGTGGCCGAATTCGTGGATCAGCAGGAACACCAGCAGCAATGCCGCGGCAATGCCGGTATTAACCCAGGCGCCGGTGCGAAAAGCCGCGATTAACATGAACGCATAAAACAGCAGCAGCCAGAAATGCAGCCGCACCTGGGAGCCAAACCATGTGCCGAACGGCACGGCCAGGTTAAAAATTGACCCGGGGTTGCCAAAAAATTCGGTCATGGCCTCCCGGCCACGGTTGTAGTCGCGATCGCGCCAGCCCATAGTCTCACCTTACCCGGGTCTTAACCCCGGCGTTCTCCTGCGGTTGTGCCCTCCATCATGTATTTTAACAGAACCGCCAGCGTTTTCCCGTCCACAATTTTATTTTCTTGAATCATCCGCCAAAGTTCGCTGGTTGCCAGCGGGCAGGTCGTGATGTCCTCGTTTTCCTCAAGCTGCTGGGGTCCGGCCGTTAAGCCCGTCGCGATAAACGCATGCATCTTTTCCGTGATGATACCCGGCGACGTGTAAAACCACCCATAGGGCCGAATGGTCTTTGCCATGTAGCCGGTTTCTTCTGCGAGCTCGCGGCCGGCGCATTCCCGCGGGTCTTCCGGGGGCTCGCCTGCCAGAACGGCCGCGGAACCCGGTCCGCGGTCCAGCGTGCCGGCGGGCAGTTCCCACAGTTCTTCGTTCACCGTGTGGCGAACGTTGCGGATCATCACAATGCGGCCGTCCGCCAGCACGGGCAAAATGATCACCGCGCCCGGATGCACCACCACTTCGCGCTCCAGCACGGCGCCATTTTTGGCGCGCACTTCACGCAGCACCAGATTAATTCTTTTGCCTTTAAAAATTTCTTTATCGCGAATTGAGCCGTCGGCCGCCGCTGTTGTCATGGAATTCCTTTGTTGTGTGTCGTGATAGACCTCTTTTTATCAGCCAAGTTAGCACGACACGGTTTCGCAGGCCATTGGGGCCGCCGCCACGGATTACCGGTCTGTCGATGCCGCATTAAGTGGCTGGCGGGCGCGTCCGATAGCTCCACCATAGCACGGGGCATGCCATGGCCAACCGGCCGCGCTGCCGCACGATGCCGTTTTTATGGAGACACCCAATGACCACCCTCTTAGCCACGCCAACCGTTGCCGATGCCCTGGAACAAACACTGGAATGGCTGGATCAGTGCGGGTGTGCCGAACGCAGCGACGACCGGCGCGAAGTTCGCCGTAGCCGCTATCGCGTGAAGGCCCGCATTGGCGTCGAGCCCCCAGGGCAGATCGGGCGGCGGATTTTTGATGTCACCACGCGTAACCTTTCCCGGTCGGGCTTAAGCTTCGTGCATCGCACCTTATTGTATCCCGGCCAAAACCTGCTGATCTATCTTCCTCTGCCGGACAAATCTGTGCAACACATCCGCGCCACGGTGGTGCATGTGCGAACGGCGGGCATCAATTTGTATGAAATCGGTGTGCGCTTTACGGACGTTGAAATTTCCGTTGCCCACGACAATTAAGTTGCCATCGCTTCGTGCCGAAATCGTCAGTACAGACTTTCTCTGCTTGTGAGCTACTATGCGTCATGCGACGGGCCTGGGGATCAAACATTCGCGCCCGCGTGGCTTTACGCTGGTGGAAGTGCTGTTGGCGGCGGTGCTGCTGGCGCTGGTTTCCGGCGCGCTGGCCACGCAATTGGCCGTGGCGCGCCAAACGGCCACCACCGCGCGGCGCACGGTGCAGGCCTCCATGCTGGGGCAGGCGCTGATGGATGAAATTATTCGCCTGCCCGCCAGTTCGCCCGGAAGCGCGCCGCCCGCCCGGGCTCCGTCAACTTTTAACGTTTGTGGTGATTTCAACGGCTATGCCGACGGGCCTAACAATCTATGCGACATTCAGGGCAACCCATACCCCGCGGCGATGCAGGGCTTCACGCGTAAAGTGCGGGAACAGTGGATCACGCAAAGCGCTTCCGTCGTGAATGGCGCCAATCAGAACGTCCCCTATGCCGTCCCCGGAGATTTAATCACCGTTACCGTGGCATGCCAGGGCAAGACTCTGTTCACGTTGCGGCGCTTTGTGGCGGCCCTGCCGCAGCAGCCATGACTCAGCGGCCGCGCCGGCCCGGGTGCGTAATCCCTTGACTCCAGGAGTCGACAGATGATCTTCGGTTATCAACGCCCATATGCCCCGCGCAACAACACCAACTTGCGCCGACCGGCGGCCTGCGCTCGCCCCGGCTTTACGCTGGCGGAAATGCTGTTGGCGCTGGTTATCACCATCATCGTCACCCTGGCCATGAGCTGCATGGTTCAGGCGGTATCCGATGGCACGACGCTTCAACAGGACGGCCGGCAAAGTTTAACATCTTTGGAGAGTCTGCAGGCGCGCTTGCATGATCTGGTGCGCACGGCGCATTGCATTTTGGCCGTTTCCGGGCCCAACAACGCCGACGCCTACATGGTGCTGTGGACTGACAATGCCAACCCCTTGACCGCCGCAAATCCGTTTTCCGTGGACTTGGCAAATTTATGCCTGTTGCAATACAACCCGACGACGCACCAAGTGGATGTTTATCAAGTGCCCTATGGCACACTGCTTGGCATGGGCGCGGTGGATCAGGAATATCCCGCCGACACGCAGTGGTACGGCGTCATGCAGGCGTTTATCACGCGATACCATGTGCAGCCGGCTATGTGGTCCGATCAGGTTGCGGGCATGGAAATTACTTCCGACGCCGCCCGCCCGGTAGCGCGGCTGGGGAATATCGCATTAACCATTCATACCGCCAACGGCAGCCAGACCAGCGTGCTGGCCGGCGCGGTGGAAAATTTTCAGGCGCCACAGTAAGAGAGGCCACCCATGCCAGCCAGCGTTGATAAAAATTTTCAGGGTCGGCGTCCACGGCGCGGCCGACGGCAGCGCGGAATCGCGTTGCTATTGGTCATGGTGGCCATGGTGGTGGGCATCATGCTGGCCACGGGTTTTATGGAAGTCGAGACATCGGCAACCGGATTAATATCGGGCGAAAGCGACCGGGCCAATGGGCAGGCCCTGGCTTCCAGCGGCGTGGAAATCGCCCTGGGAATTATTGAGAACAACCCGCCTAATTATGCCCAGGGCACGCCGGGATGGCTGCAAAATGCCCCGGGAACGTGGATTAACAATCTACATTTGGATGCCGGCACGGTCTCCGTGGGTGTCGATCCAATAACGCCCATGCCATCAGGATCAACAAGTTTTATTAACGCTCCGGCAGCCGGCGTGGTGATTGTGGCAACGGCTACTTACGACGGAAAGATATACAAGGCCCAGGCTACCGTAACGCCCACCGGCGGCGGGAATGTGTTTCAGGACGGGCTGTATTGCAATGGGCCCGTGAATTTAAGCGGGGCGGCAATCCTTGACGCCTATAACGGAACTTACTCCGCCGGGAGCGCCGTCGCCGGGCTGGTAACTGATGGCAACTATCGGCAGTTGCTCCAGACGAGCCCTATTTTGACGCTGGCGTCGGGGACGCACTTTAACGCGGTGGCCCAAATGGGCGAGCCGGTCAATTCGGCTGGCAGCCTCTTGGGAACCAGCGGCACATTGGCTGGCATGTTAAGCCTTGGCGGCCAATCCGTGAACGTTACGTGGGCGCCGCCCGCAGTGGCTGGAACTCCGGTGGCGCCGCCGGTCCCGGCGATAATCGTGCAGCCGCCGGTTTCTTTATCAGGATCGGGGCAGGCGCTCGGCGGCATTTATCAAAGTATCACCGTGCCGCAGGGCGCCAACGCCAGCCTGGATGTTGTCGGCGGGCAGGTGATTACCGGTGGACTTACAATTGCCGGGACACTTAACGTGCCGGCGAATACAACCATCGTCGTGGACGGTCCCGTGAATATCACCGGCGCGGTTCAAATGGGCAACGGTGCGGTGCTCACGGTTTATTCCACGCAAGCGGTGACCATTGGCACGGCCGCCAGCGGCGGCTTGTTGGGCTCTGGTGGCAGCGGAGGCGGCGGGGGCGGGCTGTTGGGCCTTCTGGGAAATCTTTTGAACGGCTTATTCGGCGGCGGGGGTGGGGGCAGCGGCGGGGGATTTAGCTGGTCCGGTTCGCCGGCAGTGGCCGCGCAGGTGAACACGACCGGACAGCCGCAGCAGTTGATGCTCATTGGCCTGCAGAACCCGCAGAACCCGCAGAGTTCGGTAACCATACAGGGCGGGTCTATCGTCCAAGCCGCCCTGTATGCTCCGCAATCGGCCTTGACGCTTGGAACTTCGTCCACTGATAATTCACAGTATTTTGGCGGCGTGGTGGCTGGCGGCCTGACCATAGAAGGCAACGCCCAATTGCACCTGGACAACGCGCTGCAGGATGGCGCCTCATTTGATAATGTACAGAACGGTTCCTGGTTCGGCGATTACACGGTGCGATGGCATTAACTACAAAAGATGCCATGCACAATGAAGGGAGAGAGTATGACGCCATCGATTATTTATCAACGACCAACCATCCCGGAGGGGGCAACCGTCTCGGGCCGGCGCAGCCCGCGCGGCCGCGGATTTACCCTTACTGAACTAATTATTGTCGTTGCCGTACTGGCGCTGATCGCCTACTTCGTAGTGCCCGTGGCCAGTCCGGCGGCAACGGTTCCGCAGTTGCAACACGCGGCGCAAATTCTCTCAGCGGATATTGCCTACTGCCAGAGTGCGTGCATTAATAACCCCAATGATCCGCGTGAAATGGTTTTTAATTTATCCAATGACAGGTACAGCATTGCGCCCGTGGCCATGCCAATGACCCCGGTGACCAACCGCGCAAACGGGCAACCTTACGTGGTGCAATTGGGTTCCCGGGGCAATGCCGCGTTGGCGGGCATAGATTTAACGGCCATTTCGGGTCTGGGCGGTGGCTCAACGCAGACGCTGCAATTTGATCAATACGGCGTGCCCGTAGGTTTGGCCGGCAATGCGGCGTTCACGTTGGCAGCCGATGGCCGAAGCGTTGTGGTGACGGTCAATGCCGTAACCGGTGAAGTGACGGCGTCGGCGACGCAATAGACGCTTCTGGCCGCTGGCGGCGCGTATTGCGCGGGTGGTCCGGTAATAAGGGTTCACAAGAAAATACGGATGGGGATGCACTAAAGTTGCTTTTCCGACGGCCATGCCTCCGATAAACTAAGTCTTGCGTTGTTGTTTTGCGCAGATGGTTTAATCGGAGATGGAAATGGCGGGTCGTACCCTTCTAACGCTGGCGATATCGGGGTTGGCGCTGGGCGTCGCGGCGGCGGCTGCCCATGCGGCCATTAGCATCAGTGGGACAGATTCACAGGGCACAGTCACCTATGCGTTTGGGGGCACGGGCGCAAGCGACGGCGGGTCGATCAATTCGCCCGCATCGAGCCTGTCCGTGGATCCAATCACTGGATCGGGCGCCATCGTCGTTAACTCCAATAACCCCGAACTTGGGGAGAGCGGCTACCTAAACATACAGGGCGTAAGCCCCACTGCGCCAAACCTCGGCTTCAATGCCTTGGACTACAGCGGGGTGGTCTCCGGTGCGAAGCCGGGCTATACGGTGGCATCTGTCTTCGCGAACGTCGACCCCGTCGTGCAAGTGACCAGTGCCGAATCCGTGGCAAGCGTCGACGAGCAGGTGACCGCGACCTACGTAAAGACGCTAACCATTGACGGGGGCTCCAGCGGCGGCTCGTTCAATGTTGCTGCGAGGGGCTTCGCGCCGAGCGCCGCGGGCCTCACGTACAATTCAAACGGCGCAACCGTGGCCGTGTCAGCTGACCCGATCAGCTACTCGGCCTTCATCACCGTTGTAAACGGCGGCGCCACCACCGGGCCCATTGACCTCACAAATTCCAGCTTCAGCCAGAATTTCAGTTTGTCGCCAAATTCCCCCGCGACCGTAACGGAAACGCTTTCGGCATTAAGCGGCCTCAACGCGAGGGCGACCTACAACGCGGGCTCAACAAGCCCCGCAAGCCAGACCGTGTTTTTTAACAATGACGTGGCGTTCAATAATGCTCCACAACTTGCCCTTCTGGTAACCGTTCTCCCCGAACCCGCCACGCTGCCCATCGCCGGCCTGGGCCTGGTGGCGCTCGCCGGCATGGCGGTGCGCAAGCGCCGTCGCGTCGCGTACTAAATACACAATACTTAGCAGCGGGCCGCCAGCCGCATACATTGCCCGCCACCGCCGACAAGCCGGCGGCCATATAGCGCCGGCGCTGGCCAGTTTTGCCTGGGCGCTATTGATCCGCGACCTGTGAACCCGTCCCGCCGCACACGCCCAGCGCGTCAGCCAGAATTAAGCGCCGCATCCCCGATTTCGCCCCAACCGCCGCCGGCGCGCCGGCGGCCTATTAAACAACCAGCCCGCCGGTCAGATTAATCTGGCGGCGGGCGGTTGTCTTGAGAGGGGTTCCTCAATTGTTCTTAATGGGTCAGGCAGTACACCAAAATGTTGGTGCCCAGTTTTAACGCGTCATGATCCGCGTACGCTTTGGCATACGGGTTGGGCAATTCTTCCCACCCGTTGGATAGCGAAATGCGGCTGTAGATCACGCATGGGGCGCCATTGCGCGTCACCGTTTCCAGCACCGGCGTGTGCAGGCCCGGATCCACGGATTCAACCAGGGGCGAGTACCGCACCGATTTAATGTTAAAAACGTTGTGGTACAGCGGGCTTTTTTCTGACAATAGTTTCAGCTTATGGTGCGGCATGGCCTTGGCCATGAGCTTGCGAAAACTGTGGTCAAAACTG
>JAJZCU010000052.1 GCA_021828935.1 Planctomycetota bacterium
CCAGTAACAGTAACCGGTGTATACATCGCTCCAATCGTATACGTAACCCTGTTTGTTAAAATTGGCTGCCGGAACGGTGGGGCCGAATTCACCGGGTTCGGTGGAAAAGAGCATGTCGACTTGTTTGCCGCTGGGCGTCAGGAAGCCCGGCTGGAACATGGTGTTGATACTGGTGTTTTGCGACGGAGCAATGCCTTTGTAGTACAGCAACTCCAAGGACATTGCCGGTACCGACTGAAAGAGATTGCCGCCATATCCGCCGAACATCCAATAACTACCGTACATGGGCGGGTATTGGTTGCTCGGATCCTGATCGGCGTACAGGGCCATGGCCATGCCGACCTGCTGCATATTTGAAGCACAGTTGACGCGCAGTGCCAGAATTCGAGCCCTGGCCAGGGCCGGCAGTAACAGCGCGATGAGAATGGCGATAATTGCAATTACGACCAATAACTCTATGAGCGTAAAACCCTGCGAACGGCTCGACTTCATGATCATATCCTTTTTTTTGGTGGCTACAGCGCCCGGTAGTGCAGATGCCAGCCAACGATGACACAACAAAGCATAGGCTCGCCCATGGATTTTTACAATTTCCTGCGGGCTGCTAAGTCCGGAAAAGAGGCAGAAACCCGCAGTTTATCCATAATTTTCTGGGTTTTATCCCAGTTCCGGGGAAGGCGCATTGCGAACCAACAAAACGCTCTGCACGCATCGCGCGACAAGTTGCCTACCGGCGCCGGTCCAGCATTTCTTGACAGGCAGGGCCTGGCAAACTGGGGAATTTCGGGCGCCTGAAACGCGTCTTCATCTGGTTAAAAGGTGAAAATTGCCGGTTCTGTCGCAGAGTTTCCGGGTTTTATCCATTTGCAGAAGGCCCATCCATGTGGCATACTTAACCGTGTATCGATTGCTCATGTTCTTCCGTGCGTAAACAACAAGTCGATACAATTCTTCCCGCGGATGTCCGGCTTGGCAAATGTACCAGCCGAATGCGGTGGCCGGAGGAAACATCTGCCTTGAGAGGAGTTCGTTTCATGCGTACACGGGGCCTAGGTTGGCGATAACTCAGCTGACCGTAGCTGTCCGTGATTAGGGAAGCGATATGAAAAAATAAACCAAGGTTTCCGACCGCGACTTGCTTGATGTTGAATCCTGTTGATTTGACAGCGGGTCGAGCGGAGGGTCTTTTTAAGGATCGAAGTTATGTACACGTCTATTTTCTCTAAAAAAAGCCTGTTTGTGGCGGGGATCGTTGCCATGGGTTTGGTGGCGGGGCGGGCGGGCATCGCCGCGGCGACGCCTGTCACCATTCAGAACTACAGTTTTGAGACTCCCACACTGGCCGATGGCTCGGCGGTTGTAGCTCCCCACCCATCAAGCGCCGTAAACGGCCCCTTTAATAGCTGGGGCTACGTCGTCCAGACCACCGGCGGCGCGGCTGCCGATTTTGGCATCGAGAATCCGGCTGGAACCGCATATACCGGCGCCACCGGTTCGGGCACTCCCTCAGGTGCAAATGGCACCAACGATGCGTTTCTCAATCAGTTCAACACTGGAAACGTGACAAACATTTTTCAGGACGTCGGTGCTCTTCAAGCCAATACGGCTTACACCCTGACTGTGGCCATCGGTCAACGGCTTGATCGCGTTAACGGACCGGTCCAAATTGGCCTGATCGGCGCGAGTTCAACCGAAACCAACCCGTGGGCGAATGGTACGCTGCTCAGCAGCACGACCGGTGTGTCTTCGGTGCCCGGTAGCTTCCAGGACTTCTCCACCGCTTTCACCACCGGCAGTAGTGTCTCCGGGGATCTTTACGTTGGCGCCCAGTACACGGGCAACGGCACGGGTCAAGGCAGCGTCGACAACTTCCGTCTCAATGCGACACCGGTACCCGAACCGGCTACGCTGGGCCTGCTTGCGTTGGGCACAGTCGCGATGCTGGCCCGCCGCAAACGCGCGATGGCGTGATTCTAATCACGTAATTCCGTGGTAACGCGGGCATAAATCTTGCGTTTTTGTTTCATGGTTATAATCTAAAGCCGGACGGGTGCGCCCGTCCGGCTTTTTTTTACCAGTGCGGCGCCGCACATCGCGAGAAGCGCCGCCGGCGCCTGGCAGGCGGGGGGAAATCTCGTCGCGGACGTCTCGTGCTCTGATGGCTGAATTATCAACTGGGGTAATGGCGGCACTTAAGCCGAGCACAATGCGACGGCGACGGACGCGATCATACTGCGCGACGGTATCCCTCCGCGGCATCGCACGGCGGCTGGTGCGCAATTGCGCCGCCGCATATGGTTTTCCGCTAAAGTTAAACGCGGCCATATAGATATTCATTGAGGTAATGAATCGTGACGCTTTGCTCCGTGGCGTAATGGGCGTTGAGGTCGCCGATGGAAATAAGACCGGTGACATGGCCGTCGCTGTCGCAGACGGGCAGGTGGCGCACGCGGCGCTGGCGCATGATTTCGCTGGCTTCCTCCACGGGCGTATCAAGTTGGCAACAAACCACCTCGGTGGTCATGATCTCATCGACATGCACGTCGCCGGGGCTTTTTTGTTCCGCCACCACGCGTTGCAAAATGTCGCGCTCGGTGAGGATGCCGATGATGCGATCCTGCTTGGTTACCAGAAGGGCGCCGACTTTCTGGCGATTCATTTCCCAGGTGGCGTCAAGCACGGTGGCGGAGGGGGAAATGCAGTGGACGCGCGCCGGTTTCCCGGACAGCACATTGCGAACCGTGGACATGGCCGATCTCCTTTTTTGTTAAACGCCGCGGAGAGGTTCAGCCGCCGCGCCAGCGCGCTGGAAATTCCGTGGGTCAAACCTGTGCCGGCGGCGCAGACTCAAAATGCAGGACTGGCGCGCAGCGGGCTGCACCGGCCACCAAAAGAACTGATAGGCTTAATTATATTAAACGGCTCCAACACTGCAAGAAAAAAAACGGCCCCCGGCTGGGCTGATGAAAACGCCAGTCCGTACTTCGTCCAAATTTTGTTGCGCCGCGGCATCCTCATCCGTTCGGGGCTTTCCGAATGCGCGGGCCGGAAACCCCCGTTGAAACGCTTGTCGTTACCCAGATTTTGCAAGGCGATATCTCCCAGGAAGCAACATCAGTTTATGTCAGCGACGCCAATAAGTCGGAGCCGCATTCCATTTTGGCCGTGGCGACCAGACGAACCGCGGATGGCGCGGATGAACGCGGATACGACGAGGCGGGAATTAATTTTAGGCCCGTTGCCCATAGTTCCGCTGGCCAAGGCTGGGCCGTCGGCTGGTCCTCCATCCGCGCCATCGGCGTAATCAGCGGTTGATAAAATTGGAGCCGCGCCGCAAGCGTTGGGACGGGGGGGTAAATTCTTTCGGCCCCGTTCGGGGCGGCCTCTGCCGCAGCCAAGATGCATGTTGGCGCAACACATCGCTGCCGGCGGAACACATGAAAAGGCGGGGCAAAATGCGGGGTTTTCATCAGCCCAGCCCCCGGCCCCCGGACCCGGACCCCGCCGGCTCGGGACTGCGTTTGTTCCATTGGACGCCGCCAATACCGTGGTCCGGCTCTTGTGACCCATGCATTAGCGGGGGGGCTGCACGGCCACAACACGCCAGCCGGCTTTCCAGCCGTAACCATTGATGAACGCGGGCATGGGCATGGCCTTCTTTCCGGCCGGTTGCACCTCAAGTAGTTCCAAGGCGCCGCTGCCGCAGGCAACCAGCCCGCCGACCAGCACCGTTCCGGGGCGCCCATTTGTTGCCTGGCCGATTTGTGCCCGGCAGTTTAACAGACTTACCTGCGCACGCATGGCGCCCGCATCGTCCATCAAATGCACGGCACATGCCGGCCATGGCGACAAGCCGCGGATGCGGGCGGAGACCAGTTCCGCGGGCTGGCCAAAATCGATCCAGGCATCCTCGCGCGAAAGCTTGCGTGCGCCGGATTTTTGCGCAGTGTCCTGCGGCAAGGGGAACGCGGTTCCGTCCGCCAAGGCTTCGATCACCCGCACCAACACCGGCGCCCCCAGTTTCGCCAAGGCGTCGTGCAAGATGCCGGCGGTATGGTCCGGCGCAATGGGCATGTGGGCCTGGGCGAAAATTTCGCCGCCATCCATGACGTTCGTCACGCGGATCACCGATACGCCGGCATCTTTTTCATCGTTGATAATCGCCCAGTTGATGGGGGCGGCGCCGCGATATTTTGGCAACAGCGACGCATGCAGATTAATTCCGCCCAGCGGAGCGGCGGCCAGCAAATCATCGGATAATTTTTGTCCGAACGCGATGACCACGAGGCACCGGGCCCCGGCGGCGCGGACGGCGGAGATCATTTCCGGGCTGTTCGCGTTTTCGGTGGCAAGCAACGGCAGGCCCGTTTCGGCGGCAAACTGTGAAACGGGCGTGGGGGTGAGCTTTTTGCCGCGGCCGGCGGGGCGGTCAGGCTGGCTGATAATCAATGCGATTTCATGCCCGGCGGCCAACAACGCCCGTAGCGCAGGAAGGCCAAATGCGCCTGAACCCAAGTAGACGATTTTCATACGCGATGATGCTAACCACGCTGCCGGGTCAACGCTACCATGCGGCGCTGCCAGCACTGCAAACTCAACCCCGGCCCCGGAAAACACCCTGTTCCAGCAATTGCGCCAAGGCATTTCGCCATTCCGTGTAAGCGTAGGGCAGTCCCAAGCGTTCGTGAAGGGCCCGCAGCTCGCCGTGGTAGCGTTCGTACACTTCCCCCTGCCACGATTGGGCATTGGCATCGCAGAAGTAAATGCGGCAGCCCAGGGGCCGGGCCGTCCGGGCGGTGCAGAGACCTTCCACTTGGAACGGGCAGCCGGCAGCGACGGAGCCGTTGGGCTGGAAGAGGGGAAGCGGGAGCGATTTCGCAGGCGGCCGGCCGGGTTCTTTGGAATGGCCCTGGGCGGGCGGTGCGCCGATTGCTTCCGCAAAGAACGCCAGTTCCGCCGCGGTGACGTAAAGGCGGTGGCCGTATTCTTCAAAATGGCAGCAGCGTCCGCTGGAATTGCAAACCGGCTTGCGCGCCGCGATGTCCGCATCGGCACGGGCGAGTATTTCGCCCACGGCTGCGGCAACCGCGGAGCGGCCGGCGGCGTGTCGGGCGCCCGGCTGATGGGCAGCAGGGTCTTCTGATGCGGAGGTCTTCATTTACGTTCTATCTCTGTACATTGCCAAGATCACGCGCTGAGTTTATGGGGTCTTCTCGCGTTCTACGCCACGCAAGGGTAATTCTGTTGCCTCCGTTCTGGATCCCTGCCGCAAAGGCCCGAGTTCGCGTGCGATAAAGATGAGCGAAAAAATGCCCAACCCCAGGAAGCAAAAGGCTGTGAAGTCAGCCATTATTTTGGGTGAAACCGCCAGACCAAGAATTCCCGCTAACAACGAAACCAATGCGCCAAAAACCGCGTACCCCAGCAAGACAAGGCGCGCCCCGCCGTACGTGTAAAGCACTATTGTGACAATCAAGGGCAGCACCACGAGCGGCGCCACAAGAATCAGTATTCTCAAGGGCAAGATGTCCTCACAGTCGCAACGGCTCGAACCGCGGGGGAGTAGCCGATTCCCGCAGTCTGGCTGCCAAGTTCTTTCACCGTTTGGGCGGCTGGGCTTCCGTGACGAGTTGGCCTGGCCCCTCGCGCGGCCCTACCATCCACGCGGCGCCCAGCAGTCCAAAAACTCCAACGGCCATGAGCCCAACAATTAAAAATATGCCGCCCACATAGCCGCCATTGCCAGTCAGGAGGATTATGGCCGCAATCACCGAGATTAACGACGCAACAGCGGCGTATCCCGCCAGCAGCATTCGCAGCCCTCCCCGCGAGTACATCACTCCGGAGGCGACCACAAAGGCAACGAAAAGAACTAAAAGAATAACATCTTTTCGTGAATGGTCAGGGGCGGCCGCAGCGGCGGCGGCCGCATGAGTGCCGCGGATCATGAGGGTCTTGCCCGCAGGAGCACCCCAAACGATTCCGCCGTTGACTCTTTTAACGCCGCGGACCACGACTTGGCCGATTGGTAACAATATAAAGCCAGCGCTTTTATTCACCATTTCCATTTGATGCTTCCCCAAGTGCGCTGCGCCAAGATCACCTCACCGCGTCTGCGCCACTGGCCGCTTTGCAGCCTTGCCATTGCTTCCATTGCTCGCGGCGCTGCCGCTGTTCCACGCGGGCACCGTGATCTCGGGCCTGCCGCTCCCCTTGGCCTCGGCAATCGCCGCCCGCACCGAGCGCACAATTCCCGCGGCATCCAGGCCCACTTCGGCAAATTGTTCCGGCCGGCTGGCGTGGCTGATGAAACGATCAGGCAGGCCCAGGCGCGTTACCAAGCGGCCATCCAGCCGGTGTTCCTGGGCGTGTTCCACCACCGCGGTGCCGAAGCCGTTGACGATGGAATGGTCTTCCACCGTAAGAATGGGCTTTCCTGCCGCGAACAGTTCTTCCATCATGCGCCCGTCCAAGGGCTTGCAGAACCGGGCATCCACCACCCCCACAGACAGCCCTTCATTTTCTAACAACTCCGCGGCCTGCACCGCCTGCATCGCCGCTGAGCCATACGCCAGCAGCGTGGCGTCGGCGCCGGTGCGCAGGCGTCGGGCTGTGCCGCCGGTGGCCGAAATGGTCCATGGCGTATCTTCGCCCAGCGGTTCGGCGGGGCAGTTGTCACGGGGGTAACGGATTTCGCTGGGGCCGTCGAGCGTCATGGAAACGTCCAACGCACGGGTAAGTTCGCGCTCATCCGATGGCGCCATGAGCACCATGCCGGGCTGACTGCGCAGGAAGGCAAGATCACAGAAGCCGTGATGCACGGCGCCATCGTCGCCCACTAAGCCCGCGCGATCCACGCAAAATGTCACCGGCAGCCCTTGCAGGCAAACTTCCTGAAACACCTGGTCAAACGCGCGTTGCAGGAATGTGCTGTACACCGCCACCACCGGCCGCAGACCGGCCTTGCTCATGCCGGCGGCCATTGCGGTGGCGTGTCCTTCACAAATGCCAGTGTCAAAATATCGGTCGGGGAATAGTGGCTTAAGCTTGATCATGCCTGTGCCGTCGGGCATGGCGGCGGTGATGCCCACCACGCGGTCATTCTTTTTGGCCAGCGCGGTCATCGCGTCGGCAAAGGCCGCGGTCCAAGACCGGCCCGAGCCTTTTTCAATGACCACCCGGCAGCCTTCCACCCGGAACGGCTTGGGGCTGTGAAAGGTGGTGGGGTCTTCGGACGCCCATTCATAACCTTTGCCCTTCACCGTTTTAATATGCAGCACGGCCGGGGCGTTGAAGTCTTTTAATTCGTTTAATTTTTCCAGCAGCCCCGGAATGTCGTGGCCGTCCACGGGGCCAAAATACTTCAGGCCCAAATCTTCAAAAATGTGGCCGGGGGCAATGGTATTTTTAATGCCCTGTTTCACATGGTAGCCAATATCGCAGATGCGCTGGCCGTAGGGTATGCGGTCCAAGAGTTCCTGCACCCGCTTTTTCACTTCGTCATACGTTGCGGTGACGCGCAGATGTTCCAGGTAATTAGCGAACGCGCCCTGCGGTTCGCTGATGCTCATGGAATTGTCATTTAATACCACCAGCAACTGGCGATTGAGCGTGCCGGCATTGTTAAGCCCTTCAAACGCCAAGCCATTAACCACCGAAGCATCACCCACCAGTGCCACCACTTTGGTATCCCGGTTCAGTAGCTGGTCGGCCCGGGCCATGCCCACAGCGGTGCTGATGGACGTTCCGGCATGGCCCACACTGAATAAGTCATACGGGCTTTCCAGATGATTGGGAAAGCCACACAGGCCGCCGCGTTGGCGGAGCGTTTCAAAGTTTTTATACCGGCCCGTGATGAGTTTGTGGCTGTAACACTGGTGGCCAACATCCCACAGCAGGCGGTCTTTGGGAAAATCAAAAATCAGATGCAATGCGATGGAGATTTCCACCGTGCCAAGGTTGGGCGCCAAGTGGCCACCGTTTTTGCCGACGGTGGTCATGATAGTCTCGCGCATTTCCTCAGCCAGCGCAGGAAGCTGATCAAGATTCAGCCGTTTGAGGTCCGCGGGTGATTGGATCGAATCCAGCAGTTTGCTCATGAAAAGCTTCTCACCGCAAAAAAAAGGAAAGCGCGGCGCAAAGCCGCGGATGGTCGTGATATGCCTCATCCGTGAGGAAAACACAAGCTGGTTTCTGGAGGCTCAAAAGAAAGCCAGCGTGTTGCGTTCACATATCCGTAACACACGCATTAGTATAGGGGTACACACCGCGTATGCAAGGAAGAAAAACCGCGGCAATCGGCAGCGACTCACAATTGCGAATCTTGCTTCTCGCGTCGATCGCGGGGGCGGCAAAACGCGCGACCCGAAGGAATATCGTCCATGGCGCCCAAGACGCGGCAAGAATTGCGTGAATCAAAGGGGCAACCGGAAAGCCCCCGGAACCCAGCCCCCTGCTCGCTGCCCGCTGCAGGCCGGAACCGACGGCATCCACAGATTACACAGATTGACACAGATTGTGACGACCGTGAATTAAACCGCGGATGGCGCGGATGAACGCGGATAGGCCGGGAACCGTAAACACACGGCGCTAAAAAAAATAGGATTTTTACCTGCGGCTGGGCCCGCCCCGGACGGGGACGAAAAATATTTAGCCCCCGTTCCAACACAAAACTTGAACAACCAGCCGAGCCGCGACTGCGGATGCATGCGGGTGTCCGATGCTCCGGTCGTTCCAGCGTCCCGGCGTCCCGGCGTC
Source organism: Planctomycetota bacterium (assembly GCA_021828935.1). GTDB lineage: Bacteria > Planctomycetota > Phycisphaerae > WQYP01 > WQYP01 > JAJZCU01. Next base: position 8,758 of record JAJZCU010000052.1, read on the forward strand.
CGGCGGCTTGAGTTGCGCTTGGCAAAGGGGTAGAAGGAACGCCTTCAAAAGTGTGAAATTTTCCGTCGGCCGTAATTTGCGCAATGGAGTGCGACCATGTTCAATTTGTTTGACGCATTTGTTTCCCGCCCGCCGCCCAAGGCCGCGCCGGGGCTTGTTTCTCGGCCCATCATCGGCAACCAACCGCACGGCGGTCTGAATTTCGGCGGTTTGCTGGCCCACAATCAATATGTGGTGTGGCTGATTCTATTGGGCAGCATTTTTCTGGGCTTGGCGCTAGGCAAGATTGGCGCCACGGTGTTGCGCCGCATCGCCGGGCGCATGGGGCAGCGCAAGTGGTCCATCAGCGGGCGGCTGATCGCGGACTTGGCCGGACCGGCGAACCTTATTTTAATTACCGGCGGGCTGTGGGTGGGCCTGGCGCAGATCGGAA